>CAMJKR010000001.1 GCA_946406415.1 uncultured Selenomonadales bacterium
ATCTAAATTTTTCTCCTCTCTCTAATTTCTTGTCCACTTTATTGACTATTATCCACACTGACATTAAATCTAAATCCTTACTTTTCATATCCTCTTCCCCTTTCTATATCATTTTATCACTAAATTGAAACATATATACTTCTTTATCTTTATGTTTCTTCTTTTTTCTCCAAAGCACACCAAAATACTAACTGTCTCTTCATCTTTTGCCTACATTGACAACATATTTCTTCTTAAATGTATGAGTAGCAAAAAAGAAATTGAGGAGTTTTCTTCTTCTTCTTTTCCTTTTCTTTATTCTCTTTCCTTTAAAAAATAGGGATATGGATAAATCTAGTACACTTTTGTTTGTCGTTGTTGTTGTCAACCTTCTCCTAGACTGACTTTTAAGCATAAAAAAAAGATAGAAAGAAAAGATTCCGCCGCGCAGATTTCTTTTTTCCTATCCTATAGACTAAAAAAGACAACAGCAAACAAGCCCATTCAAAGAGGAATTTTTTGAAAGGAAGGCAACCAACTTTCTTTTTTGTTACCTTTGTATCGGTAAACTGATTTTCAAATAGCAATGGAAAAGAGTTAGGCGGCTATGTCTTTTGTGATAATTCTTTCAAAAGCGACGCGCTGTTGACCATAAGCTCCACAACGTTTCCAAGTAGTGCGTTTCCAACCATCGATCCGAGCAAGGATTTCGTTGATTTGTCTGAGGAGTGCGCGTTCTTTGCCAGGATTGTCAACTCTGAAGAGTTCGTAAGCGATTTCTACAGCGGAAACAACTATGCGTTTGACTGTACCGACTGAATGGTTATTAGGGCTATAGCTATAATTATCTGAATTGGCAGAATTGTCCGGACTAGCATTTTGCACAAATGCGCGGCATTCTATCATGGTTTTGCTCCGCCAATCTTCAGGTAGAAGAATATCGAGATAGGCGCGAATCATGCCTTCAAGCTCGGAACCTTCCGTATAGTCGCCTTGTAACTGTTTAGCAACGTCGAAAACTTCCTGTGGAGGAACGAGCTTGCTGTCGTCGAAGCCGTCTTTGAAAAGTTCGTTGTAGAAGACAAGAACTTCAGCCCAAAGCTGATCAATATAGTTCTTGTCGATTTTGGAGAGGCGTTCTTTAACTTCATCATTATTGGCAAGAGCAATGAGAATAAGGAAGCGTCTAGCCCCTGTTAGGTCTTTCAAAAATTCTTCGCTGTTGGTGGTGCCAGCAAAGACAGCTTGACGAAGGTATTCTTCCGAACGACGAAGGTAAGGGAGACGAATCTTATCAATACGTCGAGAGATGAAAGACTTAATAGCTTCATTGGTCGATTTTTTAGTTGCTTGCATTTCGCCGAGTTCAATAATCCAAGAGCCGAGAAGTTGTTCGATAGCGTCTTTACCGTTAATGGAATCAATAGAATCGTTGAACCACATTCTGCCAAGTTTGGAAAAAACGGTAGATTTGCCGACACCTTGATCGCCTTTAACTATAAGCGCATAGTCCCACTTACAGCCAGGATTGAAAATACGAGCAACAGCGGCAAGAAGCCAATGGAGCGTTACGCATCGAGCGTAGTACGAATCTGTAACTTTAAGCGTGTCGATGAAGAAAGTTTCAGCGCGTTTTATTCCGTCCCATTTGGGCAGAGAATTAAGGTAGTCTTGAACGGGATGAAAACTATTAGCTATGGCGTATTCGTCGACTGCCCTCAGCAACGTTTTGAAGTTGTCCAGTCCGTCATAAGTACGGCTTATGTAGTTGGCAAGAGCATTGTCATCGGAGTTCGACCAAGCAGGACGCCCAATAAGAGAGTTCGACCAGGGAAGCGGACGTTTGATTACCATTTTGTAGGAAAAAACATCGTAGCCGACGCAATCCCTGATATAGGGGTCATTGTGTAAGATAAGCTCGAAGTTAGCAGTGTTGCCTTTGGGATTACCGTAGCGATCGCGTTCGAGATTTTTGGAAATGATAGAGATAATCTTGTTGTTTCTTTCTTCGCTGGGAGATTGAGTGTAAAGAGTCGAGATAATCTTGAAGTCAGCAATACGTTGTTGGACAAGTTGCTCACGGCGTTTTTTTGCGAGTTCGATAGCAAGTTGTTGCTCGCGCTCTTTATCCTCGCGTTTTTTTGCTCTCTTGATAGGTTTAATGAGGTCGTTGATTTGGTCGTCGAAAACCTTCAAGTCCACGGAACCGGCTTTGCATTTGCCTCTGAAGTCTGCGAAAGTATCAGGCTGATAGACGTTGCAGAGCGCGACTGCACTGAGAATTTTTTTCTGGAGAATAGTTGCATTGGTGAAGTCGGTAATAGTACCGAGCAAGTTGATAGCGGCGTCAAGGTCTTTGTTACCTGTGTTTGCCGTAGTTTTAGAATCAGAAATTTTTTCAGTAACGGGAGTAATTGATTCCGTCACAGAATTTTCTTTTGCAGGCTCGACGTTTTGAGTGTTGTTATCAGATTGAATGGATTTTTCGGCGTCGAGTTTAACCTGTGTGGCGTTTTGTGCAAAGGCAGTTTTGTCGGCTACGAGAGCTTCATTAGCGTCCTTGTGCTCGCCATAGATGCCGTTGGCGACGACGTTGGGAATGCCAAGTTTGTCGAGTTGTTTTTTGATATTCAAAGTAGTCTCCTTTCCGGCGGGGTCATTGTCCAGAGCTAGAATCAAGTATTTGGGCAGGACAGACTTAGCCTTAATGTAATTGATGAATTTGCCTGCGTTGGCAGTACTACCGAGAGCGATGGCTTTGTAGCCAACTTCGTGAAAGCTGATAGCGTCGAACTCCCCTTCAACGACAAAAGTAAAATCTGAATCAAGAGCGGAAGTGTTGAAAAGAGAAGAGGATCCGACCTTTTGTTTGGAATATTTTTGCTGATAGTCGGGAATCTTATCGCGAGTGTCACGAGCGAGGTAGCTGAATTTACTCGTAGGAATGATGAGACGCGGAGATTTGGGCGCATTGTTGACTTTAGGATGACTCCAAGCAAAAACGAATCCGAGTTTGAAGTGACGACAAGTGTCGAGAGAGAAACCGCGCCGCTTGTAATAGTCCGTTTTCTCCAAATCTTGGGTTGCTTGATTGAAGAAATCAGAGTAGTCGACTTGTTCATTGGAAACGGGTTTGGACGTAGGTTTAGGCATTTTGCGGAAGATTCTGTGCGGGTGGTAAGAGTAAGAAAGTCCGAAATGTTCAGCAAGAGCTTTAGCAGCTTCGATGTAAGTCCAGCCCATTTCTTCAGCCTTGAGTTTGATAACGTCACCGCTGAATCCACAGCGGAAGCAATGAAGAATATCGCTGTTCGAGTTACCGTTGCGGTCGGTCTTGATGAAATTGATACCGTCACCGTCAGAGCCTGAACCGTTACCACAGATAGGACAAATAATTCCTTTTCCTTTGCGGTCGCTCGGATACAGTTCGTGTAGGTGTTGCTTGGTGTGAACCCTGATTGCCTGTAAGTCCATATAATCAACTCCTTTTGGTAAAATATTATGTATGAAAGAAAAGACGACACCCACCTGTTCGGTGAATGTCGTCTATCTTTTTCTCTTAGAGAGTCTTGCAAGAAACTTAGTTTTGCTTTATAATGAAACTCCATGAATTAGAGAATGACTAATGGGTTTTTCATAGAGGTTGTTCTAAGCGATTAAGTCTTTTCTGATTCTGTGAGTGACTATCACCGAATTGGTAGCTTTAGGGGAATATACGGCATTCACTAAGGTTGACTCTCTGGGATGGCAGGAATCATTCACCAGTGGCTCTGTAGGTCTGGTAAACTTGCAGAGCTTTTCGCGTTTATGTAGGTCTTTCTATAGTCTTGCCCTCCGTAAAATTTATGATTACCCTTATATTTGACGTTTAAGCGATAATTCCTTCAAGTTTAAAATTATGATTTAAAAAATTGATTGTGCCATGATTATTGCTTAAAAGGGAATTTATTGATTTTACTTCGATGATTTGTAATGAGTTGCCGCTGAGATTTAAGTGCATAACGATTAAGTTTATCAGTTCAATTATTGTGAAAGAATACGCATTCGTTTTGAGTAACTTTAGCTTCCAGTGGCGATTTAACTCTATCTCCAACTTCGATTGAATATATTCCATAATCTCTATGTTTTTTTCTTGAAATATGAGTTCTAAGAGATGTACTTGATTAGAGTACAGATTACGTTTTCTTACGGCGTTTATGGAGGAACCGTCAGACGCATATCCTCCGCCATGTGGAAAGTAAAGTTTATCATCAATTTCGGTTAATGTCATGCAATGATTGGAACGAAGATTGGCTCTGGTTTCATCTGATATTTTTTCTGATAATTTTCCATCGTCTAATAAATATAGTAAATGCGACCAATTATCTTTTACTATGAGTAATAGTTCTTTTTGTGAATACACGTTTTTCATATCATGTGGATATATTTGCACTAAGTACATGGTATTGTCATCGCAACAAGCAAAAAGCTGATATTTACTTCTCTTTGCTGTGCCGTCGTCATGAAATCTTTTTGTCAAATGAAAGTGATATATTCCCCAGTCGTTTAACAAATCATCGTTGAATTTACGTTTAATCCATCTGGATTTTGTTGACATGAATTTACTTAAATCTTCGCTTGTGGTTACTTGTCTAACAAATTCTTTAAGGCTTGTTCATAGCCTTCTGGGCATTTGAACTGCTTTGAATACATTACTTGTCGAGGCTTTGGGATAATGGTTAATTGCTCATTTTTGAAATAAACTAACAAAAGATTACCAGCGTAATTTGATAAATCTTCATCAGAGTAACCTTTGGTTTTCAACAAAAAATGTGCTATTTTTTCTAAGTCTTCAATGAAATCCATTGTAATAGACCACGAATTTTTTTCTAATAGGCAATTTTGGATTTTCATTATAAAGATTTTTCTCCCATTTTATACGTTTGTAAAACAGTTTCTATTACCTCGCTTGTCCAAATGAGTTGAAAATGTTATCGAGTTCTCCATTGCTAGAGGCATGGCATACTCTGTCGCAAATTTCAGCTTTAGATATATCAAGCCGTGTAAAAACTTTTTGTCCAAGTATTTTCTTTTCGCGAATCAGTTGTAGTCTGCCGGAGATTTGATTTTCTTTGGCGTAGTTAGCAAAACCTTTTGCCTTACCAATATTGTCTCTTTGATTGGGGTCGTGTGGCTCCAAAATATCGACGACGTAACCATCTTCATTGTGACGCACAATAAGAAAATCTGGAAAGAATGACTTCGTTTCGTTCAATTCGTTGTTGTAGGGAATAGCCAGTGACCACGACGCACGTTGACAATTTCTCAGCCAACAGACAAAATCTTTGCATTTTTGTTCTTCGCGCAGGACGCCTTCTTCCCAGCCGTCAAGCTTAATCGTTGCCGTTCCTGTTGTCTCGTCGACGAACAGATGATCCGAATATTCTTTGCCATTGACGTCGTGAGGCATTGAAATTGTTGACGGCAGTAAGAAATTATATTTACTGACCTCGTCACCGTTCCAGACGATTGTATTATACTCATTTTTCAAAGCAATAGGCAAAGTTATAGTCTTGCGTCTGAATTTATCGCACAGGTCATGAAATTTAGTTTTGGCAAAACGCTCAAGATTGACAAGACAGTCATGATTAGCAACGAAGAGGATAACGTTAATCTTGCCATCCTCAAGGTCATCACCCGCGTCTAAAATATTTTGCAGGTATCTGTTTGAGACACCTTCATTTTTCAATACAACTTCAGCTTGACGAAATTGTCTTTCTATGTCGGTATCTGTCGTTACAAATAAATCTTGGCTAATGATTTGAGTGACACTTTCGCCAAAAGCGTCGAAGACCTGCGCGGACAGTTTAAATTCTTTAGCTTGTTGATAGAGTGTATTATATTCTCTTGACGCTTTAAGCTTGTCAATATAATTGCCAATGAAAGCGGCGACATCATCAAGTACGTCATCAAAAGCTGATTGCAATAATAAACTTCTCGTAAGGAAGTTCGCCATTTGAAATAGAGACTTTAAGTAGTCGTTAATTCGCTCGCTTCTGACTTTATAAGTTGACAACCCCATAGCATTTATAGCTTTTACGATTTTCTCGCGGTCAAAGACAGCTTGCATTGGTGGCATTTTTTTAGTGGAAATTTTAGAGGTTGAATTATTTTTCGTGTCTTCTGGAGTCAATGCAAAATGGTTATGTGATGGTTCAACTTCTCTTTTTTCCGATATTGTCGTAAAATTATCATGCGGTGTTTCTGAATATTCAGAAGAAAAATTTTCGTCGTGGAATATTTCAGTCGTTGACGAAGTGAGATTTTTTGATTGTGTCTTTAAATTGTAGAAAGAAAAATTTTGGTTATCGTCAGTTGTTCCTGTCATTGGAAAATTGTCGATTGGCTTTGCGGGAATTTTAGCAACGCCTTTGACTGTTAGAGTATCAATTTTTCTTTCACCGAGTGATTCTCCGATAATCTCTGTTGGAATGGTTTCTCCTTCCGATCGTTGAAGTTCGCGAACAATTTCCTGAACTGTTCCTTTATCAAAGTAGGGCAGGTACAGGCGCACTTCATTTAAGGTGTCGTTACTCTCAATATGGCGTCGCAAGGGTGTGCGAATCATTCGACCTAATAATTGAGCGATATAAGTAGCGTCGACTGCTCGACGGAAAGACATCATGGTTTCGGCTTGAGGGCAATCCCAGCCCGTTGAAAGATTTTCCTTGAAGAAAACCACGCGAATTTTATCATCGCCCGAAATACTTGACGGGTTGCGATATTGAACTTGCAGACTGTTAATCGTTAAATCAGCCGTATCTCCAAACGTGTGAACGACCTCGCCGACTTCAAACGCAATGCCCGTACGCTGAGAAATTTTCTTTAGGCATTCGTCTAAATCGGTGTCGGAAATCTTACCGCTGGAACCGTTTGCCACTTGAACGACAAATATCGGATTGAAATTTTTCGCGTTCTGTTCACCGAGATATTGCCGCCAATGTTCGCACTTGTTCTTCCACTCATCAGTAGCTGCTTCCAGAATTGCCATATCTTTTGCAATGGAAGTACTTGTCTGTTCGTCGGGATAAATGACGATTATTCGCTCCTTAAGTAAGCCGGAAGCTTTAACTTCGTCGGTTTCAACAATAACACGTCGAATTGTTGCAGAGCTTTTGGCGACCAGATTGTTAAAACGTGCAGGAGTCGCACTCATACCGATGACGACAGGCACAGGCTCGAATTTATCATCTGTGCTACCCTTGATGAATTTTTGCATAATGGTAGTAGCGCGAGCTGCCGCATTATCTTTCATGCCACGATGCGCCTCGTCAATGATGAAGTAAATTTTATCGGTCTTCGCTAAAATCGTGTTTCGTAGTGTTTCCCATATAGTGTATTGTCGAAAGTCCGAGTGTTTTGTTAAATTGCTACCCTTGCCAAGTTTTTGCGTGTTAAGAAAATAAATCTTGCCGTCTTCCAGAGTTTGTTGGTCAAAGTTGTCGTCTTCAATTATGATGAGTTGAGAGCGATTTATTTTGTCCGCGTTGAAGTAGAATTTATCGCAGGATTGCTGATTGAGTTCGGGTGAATCACTTAACCAGACGAAAATTGCATCTGGCTGTGCAGGATAATTTTCATTTCCACGATATACCTGCTCTACTAATGCCGCCAACATTATCGTCTTACCTGCGCCCGTCGGTGCGGTAAATGAAATCGCTTGTGGTACGTCTGTTAATTTGTAATCAGCTTGAGCGACCATAAGGAATTTTCTAAGGTGGTGCACGGCGTTTATTTGGAAAGAAAAAAGTTCAAATTTCATGTCGTCACCCGCTTATTTTAAAATTTTCCAAATAGTCGCGGTAGAGCTGATAAGTTGTCTTGTCCGCGAAATTTTTAATCATAGCGTGATAACCGTAATCCGAGTCGGTGATAATAAAAATCGTGTCAATCTCCTGTTTGGCGAGAACTTCGCGTTCAAAGTTGCTGAAAAATTTTTCATCGAGCAGGACGGCAAAATTATTTTCAGGCAGAATTAACATTGACGGCAGATTTTTTTGGTCAACGGTCGGACATTTGCCGCGACACCCCGCTTTAAACCACAGCACCGGCAAAAGTTCTTTGAACTGCCTACCGAGCGCAACATAATCTTTGTCGAGAAAACCAAGCTTGAAAAATGCGGCATTGGCTTTGAAGCCGTCAGCCATAGGCAAATCAGAGCCGAGATAATTTCCATTGAGCGGTGCGCCGTTAATGTCGTGTCCTTCAATACTACAAACGATTCGCGGCCACGTGACATAGCGAGCGACACCGAGTTTCTGCCATTCTTCGTCAGCGGGAGTATATCTTGCGCGACGAAGATTTTTTTCCTCCGCGTCAGAAACTTCGTTATTTGTGACGAGAATGCAACGCCTATTACCACCGTCTTCCGCGTTGAGCAAATTGACTGCGTGAAGAGTAGTGCCGCTACCCGCAAAGAAATCAATAATTAGCGCGTTGGGCTTATTTGCCACGAAAAAATTCAGCGCGTCACGCACCGCGTACAACGATTTTGGAAAGGAAAATCGATTGCCGATAAGTTTTTTCAAGATTAGGCTACCGTTTGTCTGTGCATTATGTGAAGCTAAATTCCAAACAGTTTTAGGCATCATCAATTTAGTCTCATTGTAGACGCCAATAACTTCGTTTTGCATTCCACGTCCCGTTATTGTAACTTTCCCGTTTTCGATGTCATCGACTATTCCTGACGGCAAATAATTGACGACAGCTTTTTTAGGATTATTACCATTTGAAATTTTCAAGTAACCTTTTGCCAATAAGTCTCGTGCAGTTTCAAAATGCTTGCCCCAAAGAGTCTCGGTGCCGTCTGGTCTTAACGGAAAAAGTGCATAGCAATTATCGGGCGTAGTTACGTCAAAACGATTTTCTGTAAGTGACAACGCTTTGCCTATGGAATCAATTAGTCCTGTCGACTTGTTCACGAAGACTGGATAAAACTGATTTGGTCTAGCAGAACGGACACTTGTCCGTTCTCGGCGTCTCAAGCTCCGCCATTCTATATTTTTTTTCGTGTTACTTGGAATATCTTCCTCGTCGTTTTGCAATTCAAACATATTTGATTTATTTGGCGAAAGTTGTGCGTTACCAATCATGACGAAAAATATGAATTCATTCGTCCGCGAGAATTCGTTAAAGCGAGCTGTTCCTTCAGGCTTTATAATCGTTGTTACCATCTGAATATTTGCGCCACGAAAAATTTCTTCCAGCAGACAGCCGAGGTGCAGATATTCATGTTCATCAATGGTCACAATCAAGATGGAGTCTCGCGGATTCAGAAGGTCTTTGGCAAGCTTGAGCCGCCGTTCTATCATGGCAAGCCATTTGCTATGAGGATGATCATCGCCGTCAACATAAGAGTTGTTATATTTCCAATCGCGTGCTCCTGTATTATACGGCGGGTCAATGTAGATACAATCAACCTTTCCACCGTAAAGATATTTGAGTAATTGAAGTGCATGATAGTTATCCGATTCAATGAGCGCGTGCCAGAGTGAGGAGTCGGGCGCGTTACAGACGGTATCGAGCGGCTGAAGATAAGGATAAATCGGATCTCCGAATTGAGCAACGCTAATTACGTCGTCTTTGTTTAAAGTCATTTCTTCGCCGTCAGAGACTCTAACACAGGAAATAGAATTATCGACAATTTTCGTAACGCGATAAAGGTCGTCAAGCTTGCCAGCTTTTCGTGCGACGAGAGATTTTTTCTTTATTGACACGTTGTAAAGCGGGGTGCATTCGGGATTTTGCGGCTCGAAAACCAATCCGAATTTTTTTGTACTTTTCAACGTGACAATTTCTTTTTCTATACGTCGCCGCAAATTTTCATCAGATATTTCCTGAATTAAGTCATCTAACGCGGACATAAAAAAAATCACTCCAACAACGGAAATTTATTTTGTGAGAGAACAAGCAAGTTCTTGAATTCGTTCAGAAGATAGTTGAGTTAATTCCTTAATTTTGTCAACGTTCATACCTGA
Source organism: uncultured Selenomonadales bacterium (assembly GCA_946406415.1). Taxonomy (GTDB): domain Bacteria; phylum Bacillota; class Negativicutes; order Selenomonadales; family Selenomonadaceae; genus Quinella. The sequence continues at coordinate 9,996 of CAMJKR010000001.1, forward strand.
ACGAATCATATTAAGAGCAACAGATTCAATACCGGCGTTAATACCTTCATCGCGTCCTTCATCAAAACGAGCTTGCAAAGCGTCGTCCATATTCCATTCTAGTGCCAGCATATTTAAAACCTCCTCGGCGTGTTTAACAAGATATTCGCCCATAATGTTGTTGTTGAGACAAAACTTAACAGCACGACTGATAGCTTTACGACTTGGTAATCCAAGTTTTATGCCTTCTTTGACTTTGCCGACAAGAATGCTGTAGTCGTTTAGATAATGGCAATGTTTAAGCAATGGTTGAGGTAAGCCGTAGTTTATATTGAAAGCAGTGACGATAAGCTCAAGAGAATTAGAGTCACCGTCAAAAGCATCAGAGAGGCGCATTTTTCTTTGTAATGGTTCATTTTTATCGCCATTGTAAAGAACAAAGAATTTGGGCTTAGGAAACTTGATTAAGCCTTTATAGTAGAGCTTGTTTTTGTTCTTAACCAAATTGTTAAGAAGTTCGGCGACATAAGAGAGGCACCGGAAAGGCATATTTTCATTGACAGTGGTCTGATGTTCAACAAGAATCAAGAAATGGTTGTCGATAGTGCAAGAAATATCATTTTTTTGCTTATCGAAGAAAATACCCTCAAGGGTGTTAATGTTCAATTCGTTTGGATTATCATATTTAGTGTCAAGAACAGCGTTGCAAAGGGAAAGAAGTCGCATAGGATCATTGAAGTAGGAACGAAAGACCGAGTCGCGATACTGAGCATTAAAATTCGTCATGCAATCACCCCGTGAGGATTATAGCACTGAAACTCAAGATAATAAAGAGATTTTTAAACAATCCTGAAAAGTACACTTAAGCAAGTCGATTCTTCAATCCTGCTTAACTTTTTTCTCAATCGTTTAGCTGACTTCAATCTGTCCCGAAAAGCAATGTGACTTTTAAAAAGTATCTGATATAATGGTATCGGAGATGAAGCTAATATGGCTAAGGAAATTTGGGGTTATGCGCGAGTATCCACCAAAGAGCAGAATCTTGAACGTCAACTAGTCGAACTTCGCCGATATGTTTCAAAAGAAGAAAATATCATCTCGGACAAGAAGTCCGGCAAGGATTTCGAGCGGACGGGCTATAAGTCGCTTAAGGAGAGAGTCCGCGAAGGTGATGAGCTTTTCATAAAAAGCATTTATCGGCTTGGTCGCGACAAAGACGCTATCAAGGACGAATTACGGTTCTTCAAGGAAAAAGGCGTCATTGTCCACATTTTGAATTTCCCGCAGACAATGATAGAAGTGAGCGACGAACATCAGAAGAGCGTAATGGAACTGGTCAACAACCTGCTGATTGAAGTTTTCAGCTTCATTGCGCAGGAGGAGCGAGAGAATATTCGACGGCGACAAGCGGAAGGTATAGCCCTGTGGCGCAAAACGGGAAAAACGAAAACGGGACGACCCTACGGTCGCCCTAAAATCCAATTCCCGTCTAATTGGAAGAAAATTTACGCGCTCTGGAAAGAGAAAAAGCTCAAGTCGAAAGAGGCTTGGTACTTACTCAAAATCTCTAAGAATGTCTTCTATCGCCTTGTTAAAGAATATGAGCAAAAAATTTAAGAATATATTCTCCGTTCTTAAATAATCTTCAAGAATAAACTTGGCTATTCAAGTTGTCGAAAAAAATGCCCTCAAGAGTGTTGGTGTTGAGTTTGTTAGCGTCGTGCAGTTGATGCCGAGAATAGCATTGAACCGTGACAATAATTTAGTCAGTTCGTTATCTTGAGAGTGAGTTTGACTTTGTAGGCGTTTACAGCGAAATCCTTGCGTAGTTTCTCATTATATGATAAACTATTCTTTAAGGTATAATTTTTCGTTTCGTTATAAGTACATTGGGAGTGGATAGTTTTGACGGATGATGAGAAAAAAGAAATACATTATGAATTGAAACGTTTTCGAGATAAGGTAGAAGATTTGCGTCGCTCTTTAGAACCACGTCAACTTTCACAAGAGGATTACATTAATTCTATGGCAGATGATTCTTCTGAGTTTCTTTTTGAGATATTTAGTTGTAAAAATCAACCCGCAAATAATATTAGCCAAGAGGAGAAATGGCGGAGGCGTCGTGAAGAAGAATCTAGGAGGATTCAACAACAGATGGCGGAACACAATCTTAAGCTAGATTACTTGCGCCTTTTAGAATACTTTGACGACAATTTCTTAAAAATATTGGAAAAAAATAATAGATGGGATGGTATTCAACTACTTTTTATTTTTTCCAAAGAACAAAGATGGCAAGAATTTGATGTAGCTAAACAATTAATAGCATTCAACCGTTTTGATGATCTTTCCAATCTTGCAAAACTAAGGAAACAAGGTAGATGGGCAGATATTCAGACAGTTTGTAATTTGGCGTATTATGGGAATTGGAACGAAGTTACAATAAGACTAGCGGAAATGACAACATCACCAGAATCTCGTAATCTGTTTAATGAGCCCATTTTCACAGGCGAATTAAAAGATATGTATCAACACTATCTTTTCTTAAAAGAAAATAACCGGATAGATGAAGCTAATAAAGTCTATAATGAGATATTTAATATTGTAGAAAGCAGGACAAAAAAGCTGAATGCGGCACAGATTGATGTTCTTAAAACGGATGCGCTACACGGCTCAAATTCTATCAATCCCCCCTTTCAAGCTTCCTCGCAAGATGTGGAAAGTGCTTCAAATGAGAAATTAACCAAATCATTCTATGACGAGTGTGCGAATAGGTTCATCGAGGAATATCATTTGCTTTGTGGCGAAACGCCTGGCGACGACGGGAAATACCCAGTTTATATTTGGGAGGAAAAGTTATGTCGTTATCGTCAAGTAGAAAATCTTACAGAGTTGTATAGTCGTCTTAAGAAGTTATCGCGTATCGTTTCATCAGAAATGGGATACGATAGACCGACATTGTTGCCGGATCAAAGAATAAGGGAGATTGTAGATAGTCTGATATATTCTTCTGAACTTACTATCGAAGAAAAGGGGATTAAGCAACCAAGAGAAGAACAAGTGTTTTTTCGGAACGGTTACTACGACCTGAGAGAAGGACAATTTTACCGAACCGACACAACTGGCTATTTTCACCTTTTCTGTTTACCTTACGATTACGATGATAATGTTGGTGAGCCAGCGGTTTTTGATACTATGCTTGCCAACATGTTCAATGGTGACGAGAAAAAAATAGAGCTAAGTTATCAAATTATTGGTGCGATACTCTCTGATGTAACAAGGTTAAAATCGTTGTTTGTGTTCAAAGGCGTTCCGCACGGCGGCAAATCAACACTCGGCGATCTCATAGCATCTTTTTTGGCAGAGAATACAGTTGAATCTTTTCCGAATATGGATTCCATAGAAACGAGCAAAATTAAGCCCTATGAACGCAACAGAAAGCTTTTGTACATTGACGATGCTCCGGATAAAGTTTGGAACAGTTCAACGGTTTCTTACTTAAAAAGTCGTTCAAGAGGATTGAGTGGAGCTAACGCTGTAGTTTTCAAAATTTTGTTTTGCACGAATTATGCTATATCGTGTAATACGGAAGAAGATAAAAAATCGCTAGAGGCGCGTTTGGTAATTTTGTCTTTCGATAATGACATGAAAGAATTTAACAAGAACCATGATACGTCAATAATTCAGCGAATGATTCGTTGCCATTTTGAGCTCGAACGTCAAGCCATAGTAAAAAAAGCATTGGAGCAATTCAAGGTTGTACTCGATAGAGGCGGTGAATTTACGAAGCTAGATGATAATTTGTCCAATGCAATTAGAATCTCTTCGTCACCAGTAATTCCGAGAAGTGCCGCGAAAGAAAACACTACACGCCAGACAATTAGTGACAAAAATGAAGCCGTATGTGACTTAATCCGCAAAAATTATGAACGTACTGACGATCCAGAAAGATTTACAACACCGACAAGCATTCTTGATTTTATCATTAAGAAAATGCCAGATACCAATGGCAAAGAGGGAGAGGTAGGAAAAGTTGTGAGATTTGTATTTGGTAACGATGTCACAACCGGTAATAGGACGAAGGATGGCAAAACTCGTTACAAAATTACCTGCATAGACCCGCAACAATAGTACGCGCACACGCACGCACATTCGGATCTATAGCGTAAAATAACCGTTTATTTACGCTGAGATTCGTGTATTTATCTCGTGCGTGCGTGTATGCAAGCCCTAAACCCAAATTGAGAAAAGAACTTCCCTGCAAAACGCAGGGAATATTTTTGTGCCACAACCCCAACTGTCATTAGATATTACTTCTTGAGTTCCGAAATAGAAAATATAGAATCAATGTTGCCGATGAGCAACGACTTGTCGACGCACTCGAAGTCTATGACCTCGTAGTCGAAAGCCAAGTTGCGAGCAATGTAATCGGCGGCTTCTTCGGCGTTCTTGCACTTCTTGTTTTTAAAACCGAAAAATTCGTGTTTGTTCTCCAGCACGAGTTGCCACGACGTGAAGATTGCGGCGGCATTAGAGCCGTACACTGCATAAAGACCACGTTTCATCGAGAATCACTACCTTTCAATTTAATGTCGGAAACGGCAGGACGACTGAAATTATCTGCCGCCCATTTTTCAAGCTCACTTCTTTTGAACAGATAAGATTTGCCAAACTTCTTGGCGGGTATAACGCCTTGCCGAGTGAGCCGCAAAACTTTCATGTAATTGCACTCGCCATTGAAGAATTCGGCGGCGACCTGCTTGGCGTTCAAAAATTCCTGTCCCATTTGCTATCATTCCTCCTTTTTACTCATATGTACTGTTGCTTTTCAATTTTTGCGAAAGACTTTCCGTCACTGCTCATCATTTTTAGCCACAAAAAAAAATTCAGCTCAAGCTGAGTCAACACGCTCTAAGCTATGCATTTCGATTTTCTCAAAATCATGCTTGTTGAGGATGTCGTTAATCTTGAGCTTCAAATTTCTTAGCTCGTCGCGAGGTAGTGCGAATCGCTTGCCGTTTTGCATATTGATATTGTTAAGCACCATGTGCGCGTGCAAGTTGTCTGTGTTCGTGTGAATCGCTCCGATAATCTGGTAAGCTCCGCCGTCCAGAGTAGAAATCAAATCCATGACTTCTTGGACACAACTATAGAAATCGTCAAGCCGCTCCGACTCAAAATCGTTGAGCGAAAGTATAAACTCCATAAACTGCCTGTACAGTAAGGTTTCATTTTTTTGCGATTGGTAACACCTTTTCACGAGTATCATTTCGTCGTAAGGATTAGTTGCCGAGAGGAAATTTGTAAAGATCAGCTCAGGCGAAGTGGATGCCGGATTTAGAATGTAGTTCAATTTCGCCTTTAAGCTATGATTCTCGCCGACGGGAACGATTTTAAAAACAGCCATTTGAATCACCTTAGTCCTTCATAAATATTGTGTAGTCGCGCTTCTACTTCAAGTTCGTGATCCTTTTGCTGATCAAGCAAGTGAAGTATAAGCGTATTCATCTTCGCTTTTTGCAGAGAGAAGGTTTCCTTGAACTCTGGCGAAGTGGAGACTGGGTGTGCCCTTAACAGCTCCGAGTTTTGCTCTATAAGCTTGCTTAGGGTTTCTAATTTTTGCGCGAGGTTGTTATTATAGTTGCGCATGTCGTTGTGACAAGATTGAAGTTCTTTAACAATCTCGCCGCCGTTGTAAATCCGATTGATCGTTACCTTTGCAGCCGCTGTGCGGATAAAATCGCTGACACTGAGATTGGCTTCCTTAGCTTTGTCTTGAATCATCTTCCTATCTTCTTCTGTGAGTCTGGCATTGATTTGACACAGCTTGCCTTGCTTTTCAGCCATATAAATCCCTCCTGTATTAAAATATACACTACATATCTGGTATAGGGCTTGTATACTATATAGTTCTTAAGTAATTGATATTATCATCAATTATTGTTATCTATCAGTATCCTATTACTATACATTCCTTATAGTAATTGCTAATGCTATACCATTATCTCATACAAGAAATTCTTTATACGTATCTTATATTTATGTACAGAGCTATTTAAAATTAAATTCGTTTCTTTTTAAATAAAAATTAGTCCCCTACTATCGAGTAGGGGACGTTTGCTGAGGTGTATCTATTCTGGTAAAAAGTTAATCTAAGTGGTACACATCTCTTTCTTGCTTTTATGCTAGAATACTTTTGAGGTGAAGGTATGGAAAAGATTGACGATTGCTTAGCGGAAATTCAATATATCGGGCTTAGGATTGCTTATTTCCGAAAATTGCGCAACTTGACTCAAGCCGACCTTGCCAACAAAGTTTCTATCAACAAAAATTATCTTTCACACATAGAGAGCGGCTCTGCCAATAAAGTCATGTCCTTGCCATTGCTTATAAGAATCTCTAAGGCACTCGATGTTGAGTTAGCATTGCTGGTTGACTTGAGTGATTTAGATAATTCTAAAAATGAAGTTCGCGAACAAATTACCGAGCTTAGGACTATGTTTGAAGAGATGAAACAATTTAACGCTGAACTTAACGACATGATGGCTCAGCTGAACGATACGGATTACGACATTCCGGACGATTGCAAGTAAGTGTTCATTTCGGACTGGGATTATCGGTCAATCCCAAAATATAGTCCGTGCTGACGTTGTAAAGTTTGGCAAGAGCAATCAGATTGTCGACAGGCAAGTTGCGTTTTCCCGATTCATAGTAAGCGTAAAGGGATTGGGAGCAGTGAAGATAATCGGCGACTTTCTGTTGAGTCAGGTCGGCATCTTCTCTTAGGTCACGAATACGTGGGAATTTTCTACATACTTCGTTCATAACAAGAAAAAGTATATAGAGGGAAAGTGGGCGGGATTGATTTTTATGACTATAAGTCATATAATCGCATTATTATTTTTCCTTTAAATTGGAGGATTTAATGTGAAAAAATATTTGACGATCGACGCGAAGTTTAAATGCAACGCCTCCCCAAAAGTAGATTTTACTTGTTTGGAAAGCGTTAATAAAAAGGTCAAATACAACGGCAAAATTGTTTTGACTGACAGCGTGAGGTTAATCGGTAGAGGGAAGTGCGAGCCGCTGACTTTAGCGGCGCAAGGAACTCCTATACCTTGTTGTTGTTCCTTGCAAGGTTGGCTTTCAACTGACAATGTAGCCAAAATTTGTGGAAAGTTTCTTCTGATTGAGAGTTCAAGAAATTTCTGCACGGCAACTCCCGTACCGGTTCCAATCACCGTTAAACAAAGTGGAACGAACGGAAAATTTTTTCATGGCGATTAAAAAATGAGCTACATTAAAAAAACGGAAAGGACGTGAAAGACGTGACGACGAGTTTAAATTGACAAGATCGTTACGTCGATTTTATGAGAGGTACTCTGGACAACGTCAAGCAAACCCACAAAGCCATTCTTTTTGAAGAATTCAACGGCTGGCAATCAGATTCTTTTAATCTCGCAACACTTTTGGACGGTACTTATAAAGATGCTGATGATATGCGCGAAATGATTTCTCGTCTGGAAGTCCACAGCTTCAAAGAGTTTGTTGAAAAATTCTCGCCGAGAATTTATGAAAATATTCAGCAAGTCGACGGCAAATGGAGTTTTTCTTACACTTTCGACGATGGCAAAGCGTCGGGCGTGCCAATTAAGCTTAACGAACACTCTTATTATCGAATGCTGTCTGCTATGTACGGAGTTAAAAAAGACAGCGGACAATCCAATCGTGATTTTGACGACAGCAAGTTGAAAGAAATTCTTACTCCAAAGGCTGAAGAAAAAGAAGTACAGCGCATTCGCAAAAAAGCTGTGCTGTTAAATGTCCAATACACCGAAGCCGTAAACAAAAAAGAAAATGCCAATTTCTACGCTAAGCAAATGGTGAGTCTCGGAAGGGAAGTTGCGCAAAAAGCTTACAGCTCTTCGTTGTCAAAGTTGGGCTTGAGAATCGCGAGCATAAATAGTCAGCTCGAATATCTTGAGGGCGAAGCAAAAAAGTTTAAGGCTCTGCCGGCGGGTTCGGAAGACGTTGAAATAAAACGCGGCGTTCTTGAATTCGACGAGGAAGGCAAGCCGATTATACAAGAATTGGCATCCGGAACTTTGTCTGGTGAAAATTTCTCTTCAACACCTCGCCTTAGCGCAGGCGAATCAATGAAAAAATTAAAAGCGGGAGTCGAAACGGCAATAGACGCAGGAAACGAAAGAGGCTTGACGGTACAAAGCTTTACAAAAAATATGGTTTTGTCAACCTATTTGCCGGATTATGAAGAAGAAAATTTCGCTTTGACACCGGCGGGCATCTCCGATAAATGTCATCAACTTGAATTAGAGCGCAAAGGTTTTGAAGAAATTTATTCGCAAGCACAATCAGAATTTATAAAAATTTTAAAACAAATCGTTACGAGAATGCTCGGCGTTAAAGTTTTCTTTGATCATGCGACGACCAAAGGTGGCGAAGATGGTAAACTTCCCCAAAATCAAGGCTTGCTCGTCGCAAATTGTCCCGTAAGCGATTTACTTGACGAAAGAATCAAAGATAAGTTTGAAAAATTTATCGTGGATCGCGGCACAACTCAGACGCGCAATAATAAAATCTGGTTTGGAATTTTGCCGCATGTCATCGTTGGCGAAATAAATCCCGACGAACAAGAAAACGAAGGCGATATTGATCCTTTTGTTATTAATATGGACTCCGACATTGAAGACAACACTAAGAAAGCGGTTGCAGTTACCACACTCAGTGAAGCAAAACAACTGCTTGCTATACTCGAAAAGGCAAGAATTTTAACCGTGTTCAATCCCGCAGTTGCTGAAGACGCGCCGTTTACTTTCGGCGGAATCACTGACACCGCAATCAAAGACATAAAGGAGAAATTAAAAGAACTCGGCATTATTTATGAACACGCGCTTCTTGCTTTTCCGAACTTCACTCTTTTGCGCGATGCAAAGATTCCTCTTGATAAAAGAGACGATGCCAAAGTTATTAATGTTAGTTCGGTTTACGTTGACGCCGCTTATGTCGCCGCTGGTTTGCTTGTCGCCTCTCAACAGCCCGATTATCTTGTGCATCACGGTTTCGCAGGAAGAATTGACGGACAAAATGTCTGTGTTCGTTTGAATCTTGAGGAAGATGATTTCGTCGCGAACCTGTGTACACATTTCAACCTGGAGCTTTCAAGTTCGTGGCAAAAGGAAATTATCGACGCCCTTGCCGATGACAGATTTGGTTTCGCTTTCAGTAGCGACGAAAAAAAGGTTAAAGTTGAAAATGAAACTGTAGATTTGAAAAACAGCTACATTTTTTCTGCGCGGACAATGTTTCAGAATGAAGATGGAGTTTATCAACCGATTTACAAAACGTTGACGAAAGACTTTATCTGGGCTTACTCGAAAACTTACGGCGCGAAAATTACAAAATCTATCTTCAACAGATTTCTGCGCGAAGATGTGCAAGACTGGAGTGAATTTACTAAACGCGCTGAGGCTAAGGGGATTATCAATGTTATTTTGCGTAAAGGCGAAAGCATTACAAAATCCGAGATTAAAGCTGGTTCCTTGCGTGTAAATCTTGACGACGGTGAGACTTTTATTGATTTGGATTTTGAAAAGGAGTAGATGATTAAATGATTTATACTTTGAAAGTTGAATGGGACGACGGCGAAAAGACAATCGAAATCGGCACGAGAGAAGAAGAGGAAACAGTCATCACCGATGTCGAAATTTTTCTTAACACTATTGACGAAAATACCAGAAATAAATCGAAGGCTATGTTGGCGGAAATCAACGTCAAGGGACAAATTATTGGGAAAAAAAGTCCGGAACTTAAAGAAAGTTTGCTCGATATTTTTAATTGGGCGAGAGATTTTGAAGTCGATACGACCTATCGCAAGGTGACGTTGACGATAAAAGAAAGCTCAACTGCCGTCCTGCGCACTTACGAAATAGAAAACATGTTCGTTCGCTCTTACAAAGAGACGTATCAAAACAGCGACCAAAAAGGCGGACAAGGCGACAAAGGCGGCATGTTTGAGCTTGACCTCACTCAACAGGAAAATGATTTGAAAAAAATTTTGGTTCTTTGATTGAAAGAATTTTTAAGGAGCAAGCAAAATGCGAGTTTTGGGATTCGACAAGGTAAACGGCTACTTTGAAAATTTTTCTCTCAAAAAAACTTCTGGTGAACACAGTGTTTGTAAATTTCGCATGAATGTTCATGTCGACGAGGCGGCGGCTTTGATGAATAAGGTTGGGGAGCCGCTTGCTGTCATGCTCGGCGTTGAAAATCCCATGCCTGTTTTTTTTGGCGAAATTTATGAAATTGCTCTTGAACGCGCAATTTCCCGTACTTGTATCGAAGTTATCGCCTTCTCTGACTCGAAAAAAATAGATGAGGAAGAACATACGCGCCTTTTCCAAAATCCTAAAAAAACTTTCGGCGAAATTTTAAATCCAATGCGTTTGAAACTTAAAAATTGTCGGCTGAATTTGCCCGACGAACTTGCTACGAAAAAATACGAAAAAATTTTGTTGCAAAATCAGGAAACGGATTTTGAATTCATAAAACGTCTGGCAAATTATTGTGGCACGCGGCTCTGGATTATCGATACGCGACAAGGTAAGGCTTCGTTTACGGTCGGTCATTGTCTGGAGGATTCGGAGCATAGACTTTCGCAGGAAGATATTTTTTTCTGCAGGACGAGTCAGAAAAAAAATTTAAAGACAATGCACTTGGTTACGAAAAAATATTTTTCGCTCGGTACAACCATTTATGTCGGCAAGAATACTTGTAAATATTTGATTACGGCATTGGAGATTCGGCAGATTCACGGCGCAGATGAAATTTTTTATGAACTGGAAGAATACAAGTCAAAAAATTTTTTCATCAACGCTGCGCTACTCGAAAAAACCGTTAAGCTCAAGGCGCATGTAAAAAATTCACAGGACGCGGAAAATTTCGGGCGTATTCAAGTGCAAGTCGATTCTTCAGACGCCGAAGACGAGGATACAGAAAAATTTTGGTTGCCATATCGCAGTCCTTACAGCGGGAAAGCGGGTGGTATCGTCTTTATGCCTGATGTTGGCGATGCCGTTGAATTAATTTTTTCAAATAATGATTGCTTTGTCGGCTCGACGTTTCGCGAAAATAAATTGCAAGAAGAATGCCAAAAGGTCAGCGATAAATACATAGGCAACAACTCTTTGCAACGAATTTTTTGGCGAGAAAATTCTCTTGAGATTTTATCAAGTGAGAATAAAATTCTTCTCGACAAAAATAAAATCGAATTTACGGTCGGCGAGAATAAGATTTTAGTCGATAAGAAAAGCATTGTCCTGCAAACGCCGAAAAATAAAATTTTCCTGAACGAAAAGGGCATTAAAATTCAAAGCGATGGCGAATTAAACGTGAACATTCGCAACGATACAACGATTGAGACGAATAAAGTTTTAACTTTAAAAGCAGAAGATTCCGTGCAAATTAAAGGCAAGTCGCTCAACGCGAAGGCCAATAGCGGCGACGTTAATATCAAAGGCAACAATATAAATCTTAGCTGAGGTGGTAACGCTTTGGATGAAGTAGAAAAAATGTTAAATGAAATTATTGATACTGCTCAACTAGACGCGGATTTGAAAACTTGCCTGAAAAAATCTTTGAACGCGATTTACTCTCACGAAAAAAAAATTATTTCTGAGCTTAAATCGGAAGTTGAAACCGAGTTGAAGTCGGGACGAAATTTTTTACCGATAGTTACAGCACTCGTTCCACGCGAAAAAATTCCTGCAATGAGCGAAAGAAATTTTTATGCTGTTGATAAAGCCCTGTTCGATAAAAATCTCAGCATATTTTTTAAAACGCCGCTCGCTTTCGATGTAAAAAAATTTTTTGACGAATCAAATTCCGAATCTTATTTTTTATGCTGTCCTTACGAGGAAGTCGAGGAACTTTGCAAAAAAACTTTTGTCGGTCGTAACGGGGCAAAAACTTTCAGTTATCGGCTCGTTCCTCAAAAAAGGCTCGTTGAACAAGAAATGAGACTTTTTCGATTGGCGGAGCTTTATAAAATCAAAACTCCGATAATTTTTTCGCCTTATGCTCGCCGCGCAGTCGATATTCAAATTCTTGAGGAACTTGAACCTAAAGAAATTGACTTTGACTTTTCTGGCAACGCCGAACTTAAAGGAAAGATTATCGACGATTGTATTTTGATGTGGAATATTTCCGTTAAATCGAATGTCGAGAGCAAAGGTTACATCAGTCCTAATGATGACGAAAAGTTTCATCGCTACATTTTCGACAGCGGAATCAGCAAAAAAAGTTACGTCCTGCCACCCGTGAATTCCGAAATTTTGGTTGAGGCAAAAAGAATCAGCGATACCAGGATTGACATCATTTCTTCGGGCGAGCTTGAGGACAATTTTGAAGTTTTGAAGATAGTCGCGCTCAATATTGATAAAACTTTTCCCGACGATGTAGAAATTTTTTCAAACACTTGCGACACTGACCGCGTTATAGAAAAGACCCGATTGCGTACTTTGGGCGACGTGAATTATATTTTGTCGTCATTAGCTCAAGGCGAATTTTCCTGTGCGTTTGAAACTTTAAACGACACACCGCCTGCCAATCGAATAAAATTTTATCAAAAGAATTTTGGACACAATTATTTTACAAGTCGCGCTGAAGAACTTTTCCGATTCAAAGCGAAGTTGCCGTATTGTCTTGTCCGGTTCAAAGCTCCCGAAAAATATCGGGCGGATTATGCCAACTTCGTCTTGCATTTCCTCAACAAAAATTATCCCGAATTTTTTTGGACGGGAGTGATTTGATTGGATTATCTTTGGACGGATTATCGGCGAGAACTTTTTTATTTTTCTGATACGACACCTGCTTTCCCGTTTGAAGAACGCACTGCCTTTACCAAACAGGAGCGTGGCGGCGAATTCGTCGAAAGCGTGGGGATAAATTTTTTGCTTAGATTCAGCGAGATTTTTTTGCCGCTGTTTAAAAATTTTATGCCCGAAAATCGCTGTGAAGTTGAGAATATTTTTTATCACTTCTTAGCGCAACTCGACAGGAATTGTGGTAAAGATAAATTTACTTTTGTCGAAAAGCTTTTGGAACAGGAGCTAGCAAAAAATTTTTACGGCGACCGCGCAGGTGAAATTTTCAGACAGCTCAATTCAAGTGCAAAAAGAAAAGTAGTGCGGCTTCTTCGTATGCAGGAGGAATGCGAAGGGAGAAAATTATTTTTCCGCGAGGCGATACAAGAATTTTTCGCGAGAGCAAAGATTTACTTTTATGAAGACGAGGAAAAATTTTTGTTATACCTTCCGCAGGCGGAGAGTTTGGAAGGGAAAAAAATTATTGAGCTGTTAACGATTTTATTTTTAGATATTTCATGTCGAACGCCGGAAATTTTTTGGGGAAATCATTTCGGCATAATCGGTGAGCCGGAAACGATGCGCCTCGACCAAACAATTATTTTTTGAAAGGAGCTAAACGAATGGGACAAGCTATTGGAATAGATTTCGGGACGACGAATACTGTTGTCTCTTACAAAAACAAGCGGGGGAATTTAAAACAACTCGATTACAACGGGCACATTTTGATTCCCAGCGTAATTTACTTTAAGACCAAAGATAATTATCTTATCGGCTATTCCGCGAAAAATAATTTAGCGACAAATTCTGCCGCTTGCGTCGAAAATTTTAAATCGAAACTCGGCGAGAAAGGTTTTTCTTACAAAGTTAAGGCGGAAAATGGCGACGAGATTACAATATTTCCGCGCAGGGCGGTTAAACTTTTTCTTTCCAAAATTATAAACGACATTGAGCAAAAACTTTTTGACGAATTCGGCACTGACAATGGCGTTATCGACCGCGTTGTTATAACCGTTCCCGCCAAGTTCAACCCGACTGAAATTGAAGCGATTAAAAAAGCGGCAGGCGATGCTTTGAATCTCAAAGTTCGCGCAGTTTTTGAACCGACGGCAGCAGCAGTGGCGGCTATGGAAGAAGATAGCGAGGCTGTCAACAAAGTTTTGATTTACGATTTGGGCGGCGGCACGTTTGATGTATCGTTCATTCAGCGCAACAACGAGAAAAATAAATTTCAGCCTGTGGTACCGGCGGACGGCGATAAAAATCTCGGCGGCAATCTCTTTACTGAACTGCTTGCAGAAAAATTGCTGGACTGGGCTAACGAAGAATACGGCACCGAATTTAAGATGAATTATTTCGATGAAGACTACGGTATCAGCGAAATACACTACAAACAGAATTTAATCGCTGTAAGGCGCGAGGCTAACAGAGTTAAAGAGGAGCTTTCTGAATCTGAAGTAACAAATGCAAACTTTAATTTTTGGACGAGCGAAGATAATTCGGAAGAGGCGGACATTCCCGTAACGCGCAAAGAATTTGAAAAGATTATCAAGAAAAAAGTTGTAGAAACGGTGAATAAAACTTACGAGACTGTAACTTCGCCGCAAGCCGTCGCTGTCGGAGATATTGATAAAATTGTACTCGCTGGCGGCAGTTCTAAAATTCCGTTGATAAAAGATTTGTTGAGCGAAAAGTTGGACAGGGAAGTCGAATGCAGTGATGAAGTTTCGACGCTCATATCTCGCGGTGCGGCAATTCTTGCGCAAGACATGAATCAACTCGACGACATAGAACAGGTTACGAGTTTTCAAATTGGCGTTTCTGCAACGGAGGGATTGAACTACGGAAAATTCCAGATGATTATTCCCGAAAATGTTTCGCTTCCCTATACCAACACGCGAGACTTCAGACTTGCTCAGGACAATCAGCGCGGGCTTGACATCGCTTATTACGAATACGACGTAAAAAAATATCCGAAGGCGACTCGAACAGATAGTGATGGCTTTCAGGAAATCGACGTTCTTCATATCGAATTGCCCGAAGGTCTGAAAAAAAATAATACAACTGTGCGCGTCACGTTCGCGGCAGATGCTGATGGCAGTTTGAATCTTTCCGCCGAAATTTTGGACAGCAATGGCAACAAGATTGACAGCGGCGAACTTCATGTAAATAAGGAAAGTGATTTGCTTTAGGAGAGTGAAATATGAGCGTAATAAAATCTATCTTTAATGCGACTCGGAGGGCAATTATGGACATAAAAGAATTAATCGCGTCATTGTTTAAGGAAACGGGCAGGAAACAAATTCCGTCGACAAAAAAAGTCTTGGAAGATCTGGAGCAGGCGAAAAAAACTTACACAATACAACCGCCAACTCCGCCGGTGACAGTTGCAGTTAAACCACTCAGAATTCGTAGCAAACAGGATTGGAACGATTACTTGAAAAAATTATCCGGACTCGACGCTTTTGATAAATTTGCCGAAAAAAATTCGGGCGACTGGAGATGGTTTGTCAAAAGTCTGGAAAAAGTCAAGAAGGACATTTCAAAAATGACGCCGACCGAATTTGATGAATACACTACGGAAACTATCGTAACGGCGACGGTTAACATGTCGAAAAAATTTATCGCCGCGTTGGACTCTTGCGGTCGCACAATCAAAAATACTTCAAAAGATTCGACCGCCGCACGAGAGCTTTACAATTTGATTGAAGAATATTTTTTGAGGCTCGGTATTCGTTCGATGAATTTCAAAGTCGGCGACGATTTCGAGAAGTGGGCGGATCTCTCAATGAGTGAAGCACCGATAATTGAAAATACTTTTGACAACCGCAAACACAACACCTTAAAAGAAATTTATGTTCAGCCACATTATATTGATTACATTGACGAACACGACAAAAAAGTTCGGCGCGTCTTCGGTGGGCAATGCGCTGCCTATAGCTTTCGGGGGTGATTCTTGTGGTTTTGAACTTTCAAATTGAGATAAGCGACGAAATTATAGAATGTTTCGGTTATTCTCTTTACAAACGCAATCAAAAAAAATCTCTGGAAGCAAAAGAATTATTTGAAAAACTTTTTTTGGATCTCCAATCCGAACTTCAAAAAGAATCTCAAATCAACATTCAACATTTGAGCAATTTGGACAATCGTTTAAGACTTGTAGAACACTCTGCCGCCGACAGCGAAGATGTAGAACGGGCAATTAACAAACTCAATAACAGGATAACGAGGATTGAATTCAACGTGGACAATTACAAACGTCAGCAGGACGCCATTGCCGCGAATATGAATCAAATAGAGACTACTGTCAATCAACTTTATACGACACTCAACGGCAAAATAGAAAAGCTTGAGAAAAAGTTTAAGATCGAATTAAACAATGAAGTTGAAAGAGCAGTTGATGCCGCAGTCAAAAAAATTCTCGCTACCGATTTAAGCGGGGTAATTCAAGCGGCTGTCGATAATGCCGTCAAAACTACTACTCCTGCGCCCGTCATCAATGAAAAAATTCAAGCGGAAGTTGCCAAAGCTGTTGGGAATATTCAGCCGCCTAATGAATTCAACGTGGACAATTACAAACGTCAGCAAGACGCCATTGCCGCGAATATGAATCAAATAGAGACTACTGTTAATCAACTTTATACGACACTCAACGGCAAAATAGAAAAGCTTGAGAAAAAGTTTAAGATCGAATTAAACAATGAAGTTGAAAGAGCAGTTGATGCCGCAGTCAAAAAAATTCTCGCTACCGATTTAAGCGGGGTAATTCAAGCGGCTGTCGATAATGCCGTCAAAACTACTACTCCTGCGCCCGTCATCAATGAAAAAATTCAAGCGGAAGTTGCCAAAGCCATTAAAGAAGAACGCCAAAAAACTCAAGCAGGCAATGCCATTTATCCTTCAAGTTACCTTATCTTTGAACAGCAACGTAATAATATCAACGAGCTTAAAGAATTAATCAACACTCAACAAAAAGTAATCGAAGATTTAAAAGCGCGCCTCTCTGCCGTTGAGGGAAAAGCCGCAACTGCGACGATCGAGCTGGCAACGGAAGAATATACTCCCCTCAAAATTCGCGACGAAAGCTCTTGGCTAAAATATAAAAGCCGCTTGAAAGATATTGGCAAGCTGAAACTATTCGCAGACAAAAATCCTGTCGAGTTCAAAATTTTTGCCTCAAAATTAAAAAGAATAGAAAATGCTATCGACAAAATAAATCCTAATGAATTCAACGAATACACGACGGAAACTATAACAGATAAAATTGTTGAGGTAGTAAAAGAGTTCATCGACGTTTTAGAAACTTGCAGACGTAAAATTAAAAATCCCGCAAAGAATTCAGTCGCCGCGCAGGAGCTTTACAATTTGATTGAAGAATATCTTTCAGGGCTTGGCATTCGTTCGATGAATTTCAAAGTCGGCGATAATTTTGAGAAGTGGGCGGATCTCTCAATGAGTGAAGTACCGATAATTGAAAATACTTTTGACAACCGCAAACACAACATCTTGAAAGAAATTCTTGTTCAGCCGCATTATATAGAATTCATTAACGAACACGACAAAAAAGTACACCGCGTTTTTGGCGGGCGATGTGTTGCTTATGCTTATAAAAAAGGTGATGAGTATGGAAGAGTTTTTAGTAGGAATTGACTTTGGTGCCTGCAATCTGAAAGCGGCGGCGTTTGTTGACGGAAAAAAATTTCGTCCTATCCAGCTTAACACGCAAGAGGGCAGTACAAAACACGCGCCGAATATCATTTACTACAGGAAGAATAAAAAAGACGGCACTATTAATAAAATCATAGGGCAAGCCGCCTTTGTTAGTAGCCTCACGGATATAGGTACAGAAAAAAATTTTGTCGCGAATATCAAACGCAAGATGGAAATAGTCGATTGGTCACAGCGAATAGCGAATCTCGACTGCGATGTTACTGCCTTTGAAATCATACGCGACATTTTCGAGTGTATTCAACGTTTCTTCAGCAATAAAAAATCTCAAAGCGTTCGTGCGGTCTTGACGGTACCGGTTTGTTTTTCGGAAGTTCAACGCAATATGATTCGTCGCGCCGCTGAGGAGTCGGGGCTAGTTGTAGATACTCTGATTAGCGAACCTTTTGCCGCAATTTTTTCACTAAGAGATTTGCCGAGCTACAAAGATAAACTCATCATGATTTTTGATTTTGGCGGCTCCACACTCGATGTAAGTATCTCCAAAATTGAATGTTCTTCGGAGGGCGAATTGAAAATTATTGAGCTTGCGGCGGCGGGAATTCGTTTCGGCGGGCTTGACATTGACAGGGATATTTATGAAAAAATTCTTTTGCGCGATTTCCAAACGTTATTTGACAATAGCTCAATAAAGGATGCAATAAATCGCGAAGACTTTTACTTGAATTTTACTCGTGAGCTTAAGGAATTACTTTTCAAAACTAGCGAAGATGCTGAAGCACAAGAATTATCAGAAGGCACTATCACAGGTCTTGAGGATGTCATTTTGAAATATAAAGATGTCGAAAAACTTTTTTCAGAGAGCAATTACAAGAAAAAAATTTTTGATATGTTCGATGCGATTTTTGAGGATTTGGAGGACAACCCTAGTTATTCTTATCAGAAGGAAGATATAGCTAGAATTTTTCCAATCGGCGGAACGTGCAAAATTCCGTTCTTCATTGACATTCTTGAGGAATATTTCGGAACGGAAACTTTCAATAAGGAAGATTTTGACTTCGACGATAACGAATTTTTGATGAAGGGATTAACCGACCGTTATCTTGCAGTAGCGAGCGGCGCGGCGCATTATCTCAATCGCAAGCAAGACGGAAGTCTGCCTAAAAGTTCCAATGTCATTCCGTATTGTATCGGTTACGGCAAGGACGGGAAATTTTCTCGTTGCCTCAATAGAAATATGCCGTTCGGTTATGAGACGCGCTCTATGCTCTTGCCATTGCCTTTCCTAAAAAAAATTTCTTGGACGATTCAGTTTTTCCAATGTTTCAGCAATCAAACGGTGTCTAAATTGGACAGTGAAGAGGGCGCAGCGGTTTATATAGGTAAAATCAAATTAGATGAATCGCTTTATGAAAAAAAAGAATCGCCGCTGTTCAAAATACGGATAATGCGAGACGGACGTTTGCGTCTTGAATTCTTTGACAACAAAACTTTTCCAGACGGCTCGAAAGAACTCGTCACGATGGAAGAACATTTTTTGGAGATAGGAGGTTAAGCAATGGAGGACGAACGCAAGACCCAATTTGAGCAACTGTATGCTTTCGGCGTTGAGTGGCTTGGCAAAATCGAAAATGACATTCGCGCTAAGCATGAAAAAATCGAAAACTTGGAAGCAGACAATGCCAATTACGAGAGACTTCAGTCGACTGTACGGCAGGCAATGATGTCTTTTGATGAAGGAAAGTAATCGCATGGAAAACTTGACAAACGTGAGGACAAACTCAACGAACACGCAAGCCGACTTAGCGGCAAGCAATGATGTATTTTAAGATAGGAGGTACAGCGTATGGAAAATGAGTTACAAAATCTGAACCACATGCGCGACATTTTGGATCACATGCATAAAATCGGCGGCGAGTGGTACAAAGAATTGGTCGCGCTCAAAAAAGAAAATGATGATTTGAAAAAGGAAAACACGCGGCTCGACGGGCTTGAAAAACTCATCACGGAGCGAATCAATAGCCTTCACGCAAATATTGACGATAAAAGTCACCTCGTTTTGAATAAAATCTCCGAAGTCCACACGAAGGATATTCCCGACGTTAAAAATGAAATCGTCAACACCAGAAATTCTATCTCGCCGTTGACTGAGGCGAAAAGATTTTACGATAAAAAACTCGACACTCTCAATGAAAAGCAAGACGAATTAGAAAATCGCGAAAAAGGCATTAGTCAGGGCGAAAGCGACCTTAGCGATAAGCAAAAAGAGTTATCAATTCGTCAAGGACAGCTCGACGGTTGGCAACGTCAACTTGAGGAGCAAAAATGCAATCAAGACGATTATCAAAGACAGCTCAACGGTTGGCAACATCAACTTGAAGACCAAAAGCGCGCTCAAGACGATTATCAAGGACGCCTCGACGGTTGGCAACGTCAACTTGAGGAGCAAAAGCGCGCTCAAGACGATTATCAAAGGCAGCTCGACGAGTGGCAAAGAAATTTGGAACTGCGAAAAAATGAGCTTGACGAACGCGAAAACTCTTTAAACGAACGCGAGGCAGAGCTTGATTCTTCAAATTATGGCGCAGAAGATCATCACGAAAACTTTGAGCATGAATGCTCCGGAGATTATTTTCAAAACGAAGAACGTAACTATCCTCGTGATAATCAGGAATGTGAACAGCCGGATCAGGAAAATCTGTCGACAAATCCAAACGACAATTCCCCTGCGCCTTCACAAAGTAACGGACAAGACCCCGATTTTAAAGACCTGTAAAAAGGAGAAAAGTAAATGGCAGAATCTTACAAGTATGTTGTAGGCATTGATTTGGGTACGACTAATACTCTCGCTTGTTTTTTCAGGAACGGGCGCAAGGAATTGGTAAAATTTGCTGGCGAACCGTTGTTGCCGTCGGTGCTCTACGTCGATAAAAACGGCAAAGCCTATATCGGAAACAAAGCCTTGCACAGAGGCGCAACTGACCCGCGCAATATGGTTCGTTCCTCGAAAAAATATATTGGCGACTACGAGAAAAATCAAGTTTGGAATCTGAACGGCAAAAACTTCACGCCGACCGACGTTGCAACAGAAATTTTAAAAGAAGTCCGTGCAAATTTCGTTCGGACGGTTGATTGCGACCCGTCGGAAAAAATCGGCGCAGTTATAACCGTTCCCGCATATTTCAACAACAACCAACGCACCGAAACGCGCAAGGCAGGTAAGGCGGCAGGGTTTGAAGTCATGTGGATTCTTGAGGAACCTGTAGCAGCCGCTATTGAAGTAATTCATGAAGAGCACTTTGATAAGAAAGTTTTCGTCGTGGACATCGGCGGCGGCACCTTTGATTTGAGCGTCTTGGAGGCTGACGAACAACAACACATTTACAAAGAAATCGATAAAGACGGTGACCCGCAACTCGGCGGCGACGACTTTGACGAGGCTCTTGTCAACAGATTAATCGAAATCATCAAGGACGATTCGGGTAAAGATTTATCTTCGCTAAACTCTTCCGGACTTGAGGAATCGGATTATTTCAAGAATAGAAATATTATCCTCAAGGCGGCGCAAAAGGCTAAAAAGGAATTGAGCGGCGACAGCGAAGAGAGCGACATTGAAATTGAAGATATTTTCGACGATTACGACCTCGAAATGACTTTGACCCGCGAAGAATTTAACTCAATCTGCTCCGAAATTTTTGATAAGATATTCGCCAGAACAAAAAGATTCGTTGATAAAAGCAAGGAATTCAAAATCGGCGACATCGGCAGAATAATTTTGGCGGGCGGCACGTGCTATATTCCGTTAATCGGCGAGACGATTGAAAAAATGTTCGGAATTGAGCCTGACAGCGGTCTTGAAAAATCTATGCTCGTCGCTTATGGTGCGGCGCACTTCGCGAGATGGAAAAATGGCGGCGTCGAAGGCGGTGTTTCTTTCACACTGCAGGGAATTATTCCTCACTCTCTCGGCGTGGAGATTGTCAACCAAAAACGAGAGCACATCTTTGAAAAAATCTTGACTAAGGGCTTGAAATATCCTTGCCGTAACTCAAAAGATTTCACGACGACTTTCGACAACCAAACGCAAGTTGATATAAACGTCTACGAGGCGGGCAACGACGCCGAAGCGCAAATCGACATCAATTATCATAAACTTTACGGCACTCTGACTTTGGACGGAATCGCGCCCAAGCCTAAAGGTGTTCCGACGATTAAAGTTACCTTTGATTACGACGATAACCAGAATTTAACCGTCACGGCTCTTGATACGCAAACCGGCGACTCTGAAACCAAAGCCATAAAGTCCGGACAAAAAATTGAGTTGCAAAAAGAATCGCCCGTTGATTTAATGTTGCTCCTTGACGTTTCGGGCAGTATAAGTGTGAATGATCTGTCCCAAGCTAAAAACGCAAGTTTGCGGCTCGTGAACGAGATGATTGACCTTTCGGTGCACAGAATGGGAATAATTTCCTTTGGAAGTTATGCGAATTTGCTCTGCCACCTCACACATGATAACAATCAGCTGAAGCGAGTTATAAATAGCATTCTTTACACTGGAGGCGGTACAGATATGGTTGACGCTCTACAGAAGTCCGAAGACGCCTTGCGCAACAGTGTAAATGAAAAAGTTATTCTGATGATGACAGACGGTTATCCCAACAGTAACAGCAGGACTTTGGATTTTGCAAATAGACTTACTCGTCAAGGCTATAAGATATACGCAATAGGCGTCGGTAGCATAGATTTTAATTTTCTTTATCAAATGGCGGGTAGGAAAAATACAATGGTTATCGACAGCATGAGCAAGTTGGCGGACGCTTTCAAATCCGTCATGAATTCGATTATGTTGCGCTGAGAGTAAGAAAGGAGCAAATAATATGAGTGAACCAAATGAGGAATTTTTGACAATGTTAAAAGATTCTTCGATTGAAGACGAACGGAAAGAAATTCTGCCATCATTTCGCGGCGGCAAGAAACGTCTGGAAATTGAAGTAATCAACAAAATTTTAAATGACGAAGGCATAGACGCCGAAGAGCCGAAAACGGATTTTGATTTCTGGTGCGTGTTGAAGAATCTTAAGAAACGCAATGATGTCCTGTACATTTTGAAGGATTGTCTTAAAGAAGCTGAAATTTCTTGCAACGACGCGATATTGAAAACGCTCAAAAAAGACCAGTTCATTGAGTTGCTGTTTAACGTGTTCGATATTTATCCCAAAGCATATGACGAAAGTTCTGCGACGGCGACAACTTCAGCTACCGAGACAGAAAGCGGCTCGGAAATTTCTGAAGACACGGAAAAAATTCGCAAAGCTACAGAAAAACTTTTCCCGAACGGCATTAACGGCAAACAGGAAATAGAATACGCCGAAATAGCCGACATGTTGCCCGAAAAGGTTTCTAGCGTCGACGACCTTAAAAAGCTTATGCTTACAACCAAAGCCGGCAATAAAATCAAGGAAATGTTCAAAGCCTGTTGCCGAATGAAAGAAGTTGACATGGAATTTGGCAAGCTCGGCGGGCTTGAGAGAAAAATTTATGTGCCGATATTCTTCGACGTGTTTGAAATAAAATTTCCGCAGAGTACCAAGATTGATTCGATACCAGTTGACGAAAATACCGCAAGCGCATCGTCTAAATCTTCAAGCGAATTGCAAAACATCAGTCTTGCTTTGACCTTCGAGCAAGTTCAAGAAATTTATAAAGGCGGAGAAAAAATTTCTGTCGCCGATCTTGAAGGCTACGACATTTCCGACAACGTAATTGTTTATCGCGACATGCCTGTCACTTTATCGGACGGCTTTTGGATAAAAGTTCCAGACAACGTTAGTATTTCTCATCTCTGCGCGGCGCTCATAAATTCGCAAACCGAAGAAGTAGTTGCCGTCGGTTCGGTTGAAAAATATTTTACGAACAGCGGAGAAACAAGACCACATTTGATTTTCGCCGCCGATAAAATTAAGTTCGAGCAATTTGAACGTCAGCGCGAGTTCAATGTTATGCTTATACCGGTCGAACAGGAAGATTTTCTTATCAATCCGAGCGGCGATTATCGCGGCAAGCTTTATATCTTCGAGTGTGATTTGAATTTGGACACGTTGAAGAAGACCGACAAACCCCTTTGCATAGATTTTGGCACGAGCAATACCACAGCGGGAACTTACGGGCTGGGCAATAACATCGGCAACAACGATATTCAACTGGTGAAATTCCGCGACGTAACTTCCGAAATGCCCAAGATAAGTGATCTGTTGCCAACTGTCGTTTACGTTGATTCCTTCAAAGACGATAAGCCAATTTTTAAATTCGGTTACGAGGCGCATAAAGAAATTATTGATTCGGATTACAGCACACGCGCTTCCGTCTTTTACGAAATCAAACGTTGGATTAATTCAATCAACAAAACCGAAAAACTTTTTGACAAAAAAGGAAACACCATTCCCAACGAAATTTCGCACAAGGAAATTTTGAAGGCTTATCTGAATTACATCATAGAAGTTGCTCAGCAACAATTCAAAGTTAAATTCCGTAATCTGCACTTCACCGCTCCGGTTAAGCTCAAGAAACAATTTTTAAAAATTATGTCCGAGATTTTCCCCGAACCCGAATATTTTATCGAGCGCGAACGCAGTTTGGACGAAGGCATCGCGATTGTTTACCATTACATAGCCGAACAACTGCGCGAAAAAAAGAACGACGAGCCTGTAAACGGAAATATTTTAATTCTGGATTGCGGCGGCGGCACTACTGATTTAGCAAGTTGCAAATATTCGATTGAGGATTCAAACGTCGGTCCTGTTCTGAAAATCGAGACAGGTTTTGAAAACGGTGAATCCAATTTCGGCGGCAATAACATTACTTATTTGATTTTGCAGATGCTCAAGATTAAAATCGCCGCCAACCTGCAACGACAAGGGAATTTGACAATGCAGGAGCTAATAGTCGAAGACGAAAATACTATTCTCTGTGATATTGATGATAACTACGACAATAAAAATAAAATTTATGAGAAATTCCTCGCAGCTTACAAGCAAGCAGAAAATATTATTCCGACAAAATTTAGCGAATGTTCCGGACGCAACGAGAAGTTGATGATTAAACGGAATTATTATTACCTTTGGCAAATGGCGGAGGCAATAAAGATTGAGTTTTACCGTTCCAATTTAGTCAACGTAGATTTTGACAAAGAGCAAGACAAAAAAATTTACGTCGACGACGCGGCACAATATTATCTTTACGTCAAGACCGACGGTAAAACTTTAATACGTCACGACCGACCGATGGATAAAGTCGAAATCACGATAAAAGAAATCAACCGCATAATTTGTCCCGAAATCTACGCCTTGCTCAATACGCTCCTTCGTCAGTACACGGGCAAAAATTTTGAGACAATAGAGGTGCTTCAAAAATTCCGCTATCGTCTTTCGGGTCAATCTTGCAAAATCGCGCTGTTCAATGACCTGTTAAAAGAATTTATTCCCGGTGTACTCATTCGCAATCGGACGCAAAAAAATTTGAACTCGGACAACAAAACCGACAGCAGCGTTTTAAAAAAGTTTTGCATAGAGGGAAGTATTGAATACATGCGCGACAAAGCTCGCGGTGAACTTAAGCCCATACTCAATACGAGAAACATGAAAAATATTTACGCCGTATATATCGAAGATGGCGGCAAACTCTCCGAATGCGCTCTTGACTACGACAGCACGGTTACTATCATCAAACGCCCTAGCAATATGCGCGAAGCAATCTTCATTGTTAAGGACAGCAACGGCAAAATAAAAAATAGGGTGCCATATTCCTTCAACCTGAGTGAACAGCCGCGTTATAATCTTGAGTCACTCGAAAGAGAAATCGCAAAGAGTACGACGCTTGAATACTACAAAATTAATCAGATGATTAGCGACCCTCTGCGCGACATCGATTTGCAAAGAGATAATAACAACAATCCTATCTGTTGTCTTTTCATTCTTCCCGCCCGCGATCGTTACGGATTTTATATTTGGCAAGTCGTAGTAAAGAGCGATAAGGACGGCAAATATTACAAATCGCCCAAGACCCCGAAATTTAAAACCTTTGAGTCGGAAACTTTGCAAACTTTCTTCGACGGTTATAGATGAGGAGATTATTGTGCTTACTCGGAAAAAAATTCAATTCGCGCCGCGAACAATTTTAACGCATAAAATATTGGAGACAATGTACGATTTCCCACAAGAAATTCTACGATTGCAATATCTGACATTCGGCGACGGAATTGTTTCGGGCTTGGAATTTAAAGAAGTCAACAGAGAAATTTTTTTGACGGAAGGGATAGTCAAATTCAAAGGTGAGTTTTATTTTTCGTCGGCTGGTGAGGTAAATTTAACGAAATTTTTTAAGGAGAACAAACCGCCTATGCGCGGAGCGATTTCTTGTTTTGCACTTTGTCCTTCGCAAAATTCCAAAATTGACGGCGGTGTCAAAACGGAATTCTTGGAATTAAAAATTTTGTTGAAGAAAGATTTGCCGCCCGATGTTTTATGTCTCGGAAGTTTTTATGACGAGCTATCTGACATTGCTCTCCCAGATAAAGATATTTCCGCAAAAAAATTTTGGAAAGAATTCACTACTTTTAATCGGCTTCAATTATTGGACGTTCCCTATTCTTGTAGCGGCGGCTCAACCTTCCATCCTTACATATTTTGTGCCATGAAAAATATCCTCAAGCGAAAAGAGAATAAGTCACCGACGGAGCTAACCTTACTTTTACAGATTTATCAAACGGGTTTCATTACAATGGAGGCTCTGAAAACTTTCATTGAATCCGACGACACAAAAAAATTTACTCCATCTGCTGCTCGCGAAGAAATTTTTGAGAGCTTGACGCAATGGTTAAAATTAATTCACACCAAAGTAATTTCCAGCGAAGAGAAGACCATTATAAAAGAAACTCGCCCAAATGCTCGTCAGAGTTTAAAAATATGACAAAGTTACGAACAACATTCATGATTTTTTAAACTTTCTCTTAGCCCCGATTGCAAAAGTAGTCGGGACTTTATTTTTTTGTGAAAGTAACATTTATGCCGGCAACAAAATTCATATGGTCAGATGAGGTTTGGCGGGGATTTTTTACTTGTTTGCGTGTCGTTTCCTATTGGAACGTATTGGCGATTTTCAGACGAGACTTGTGGCACGAACAGTACGGTAGCGTCAGCGAATCTGTCTTCGGCGAAAAGAGTAGGAGTATCGGCGCGGCGACGAGTCTGCACTTTTTTGCTTGTCAGTCGAAAATCACGGACACCCTCAACCCATTTCATAACGAAAGGTATTTTGTGAAGTTCATTCGGCGGACAATTTTTGAGCCATAGACAATAGCGCATAATGCCATTGATGAATTCGTTGGAGCCGACAATCATGGGCGGCACGTCATCGCACAGTGGTTTAGCTTGCGGCAGGACAATAATATTTGGGGCGTCGAGCAGATAAGCATTGATAAACGGCACGACATGAACGCTTTGAGCGTCGAAAATTTTTTTAGCGGGAGCGTCGCAGTTGGCAAAACCGATGATAACGCAATGACGAACGCGCACGCAGTCTTAGAGCCTTGAATAAAATCAGCGGCTTTTTTGAACCAACACGCCACGTAGTCGAGATTGCCATAACCGGAAATTCTCGCGAAAATTTTTACCATGTCAGATTTTTGCGCGGCGTTCTGAAAACTTTTTCCAACGAAAGGCGAGTTGCCGATTATGTAGGTTATTAGGTTATTAGTTGTTAGGGAATTAGTATTATTAACCTTTTTTCCTAATTCCCTATTAACCTCAAAATAACGAAGTAGAGAACGTAATCGTCGTTTGGGCATTCTTCATCAATTCACCTCTGCCCCCACTGTCCTCGAACAAGTTGCCAGCGTTGCTTTCAATCAAGAAGATTTAGACGACCTTCTCAATGATGATGTTCAGAAAATCTTTCTCTGCAACAACTCTTTTGTCATTCCCCTCAGCATTGAGGATAAGACTTACATTGGAATCGGAAAAACCACCGCTGTTATTCGTAGTGACGAAAAAATGGATTTCGATTCTCTTCCTGAATCCATTTGAACTATTTCCGGGCGAAAAAATTTCCTCACGTGCCGACATGCTCAAGGCGACGTTCGAGGCTTCATTCGTAATGGAAGCGGCAATCCCGCAAATTTTAGAGGCGGCGATTTATCGGGCATACGAGGAAAAAGGTTGGCATATCGGCTCGAACACGTGGAGCGGCGGCAATCCATTTTCCGACGGTGTTTATGCTTTTCCAACAATGTCAGATTTTGTCAAGGCGACACAAGACATTACTAGGGAGCAAGGTTTGACGAAATTCTTTAATGCGTTGGAAAAAGCGTTCGACAACGTTACGTTATTTGTAAAGTTGAGCATCGAAATCATGTTTTATGACAGCATTACTTTTGTCGGGGATGCAAACAATCGCGCCATGACCGGCAAGATAGTCACAAATCTTTTCGGAGCCGAAAGCTTTATCTGCAAGAACTTTTTTACCAGTCAATTCGATTCCTTCAAACAATTCAAGAGCCGGTTCACTGTCATGAATTTGTCCGCCGGTTAAAATCACTCCCATAAGTCGAAAATATTCGTTAACGAGAGCGTGTATTTTGGTGGTATACCCGCCACGTGATTTTCCTATCGCTTGCTTTCCGTTTCTTTTGTGAGCTCCGAGTCCATGTTTATGGACTTTGCAAAACGTTGAATCAATTTGAACGAGCAAATATTTATTCGTGGCAAAATTCAAAACTCGTAAGATTTTTTCAAAAAGACCGACTCGAATCCATTGGCGGAATTTGTGATAAACACTGTTCCAATTACCAAAGCAAGTGGGCAAGTCTCGCCAACGTGCACCACTTTTGAGAAGCCACAATATGGCGTTGAAGACGATACGAGAATTGAGCGGCGGACGTCCTCTTCTTTTTCTTGTCGGAAAGAAAAATTCTATCTTCTTCCACTGACTGTCTGTTAGGTGATAAAATAAGTTTGACATAAGCATTCCTCGACTTTCAAACTTATTTTATCAGAGAATTGCTTATTTTTTTTTGTTTGTTCGATTTTGCCAACACACCCTAGTCAAAAAGCGCGTAGTCATAGAGCTTGAAGAAATTCGCTCAAGTTCGGAAAAATCTTTGCTAATGGGATTTATCATGACGAATCTTTTGCAAGCAGTCAAACATTGGCATTCGCTCCAAAAAGATTTCCGCCATATAACGCTGATTGAAGAGGCGCATAGACTTTTAAGCCGCTACGTTCCTGGCGACAACCTAAATAAAAAACAGGGTGTCGAAGTTTTTACGGATATGCTCGCGGAGGTTCGCAAGTACGGCGAGAGCTTGATTATCGTTGACCAAATCCCAGACAAGATGACGCCCGAAATTTTGAAGAATACCAACACCAAAATTATTCATAAGCTGTTCGCACAGGACGATAAAGACGCGGTTGGTAACACAATGGCTTTGAGCGACGAGCAAAAATCTTTCCTATCGAACTTGCCACCGGGGCGCGCCGTAATGTTTTCGCAAGGTTGGACTAAGGCAATTCAGTTGCAGGTCGACGAAAAAATTTCTGCCGAGCGTGAGGAAGTCGACGTTCCGGAAATTCGGCAGGCGGCTTTGGAATATTATCTTGAACCTAAAAATTTGCAACGAGGAATTCTGCGCGGTATTGAACGGATTAACGAAGTCGACAAGGAAATTTTATCCAACTATCTAAACCTCATGCAACACGGCGATTTGTTATTGAAAACTTATCAAGAGTATTTGAAAAATAGTTCGGCGGGGAAAAGCAATCGCGCTGGCGACGTTAAAAAATTCGCTGACTTCGCAGAGAAAATCAAAACGGCCGCTAAAGAATTCGGCGTGGATTTAGTTTTTGTTTACATTTGCGCGAATGCTTATCCCGATGCTAACGACGACCGCGAAAAAATTTTACGCGACGTTCTAAGCAAAATTATTGTTGACGAAAAAATTACCATGAACGTTATTAACAACAATATCACGCGACTTTCTTGAGGAGGGAAATTTATGGGATTGTTTGGTGCTATCGGTAGTGCAATAAGCAGTGCGGTAAGCGGCGTATGCCGTGCGGCTTCCAGTTTTGTAAGCGGCGTTGGTAGTGCGCTAATTAGTTTCGCGAGCAAAGCTATTGGGATTGTCGGGAGTTTAGCGACTAAGGCGGCAGGTTTTATCGGAATGGTCGCGACTTTACCACTTGGACCTTTGGGACCGATTGCCGGTACGATTATCCAACAAGTAATGATTCATTTGGTGTCGAAGGCGATTGAATATCTTACCAAAAAGCTAGGCATAATTAAAGAACGCGACAAGGTCGAGGAGGTCGGTTATCGTGTCGAGGAGGCGCAAAAACATGACGATTGGAAACGGCAAGAGGATTTTAAATCGTTCGAGGAATATTACGCCTACTTGAAGGAGCAAATTCCAGATGATAAGATTGACAGAAAAAAGCTTGCGGCGAATCGCACAGAGTATACGATTTTGGGCATGATGGAATTGACGAACGGCTTGGAAAATCGCATGGAAATTAAAATGCCCGAAGAATTTTTATTCGAGATTGGGCGCAGTCGCATGGAGCCAAATGAAATTTTAGCAATCGTCGACGCATTCAAGTTTTTGGGTAGCGACACCGTTTATATCAGTGACTACCTAAAGGGAAAGTTGACACGAGAAGAAAATATCAAAATCGAAGACGCCCTGTTAGTTTCGCTGAGAAAGTATTATCCCGATAAGGACGACGATTATTTTTATGAGCGGTTGGGCGTGATGCGCATGGCGAGCCGCGACGATATGAAATTGGCGGAAGTTTACGAAGACAAATTGACTGACGAAAATCTTAAACGCATAGAGCGTGAAGGGAAAATTTCGGAGGACTTGTAAGTTATGGACAAAAGTTTTAATATAAGCCGCCCGTCGTCTACAAAAGAAGTTTTAGACGCAACTGTGGCGGATATGCAAAGATATAAGTCGAAGATTGACGACGTAAAAGCCGAAGCGGAATTGAGTAAGCGCGGCGGCAAGTTGGAAGGACTTCAACGCCCGCAAGATTTACAAGAGACAGTTTTTATGCACGGCATAGGAACTCAGCAGACAGATAGAGAAAAACTTTTAGCGGACAAGTCAAAGGAAGTCGAAAAACTTCGGCAAGAAGTCAAGCAGAAAAAATTTGCGATGGAACTGTCGATAAAAAAATTTCGCGACGAGTTGAAAAGGTGAACGACGTTGAGAAGATATATAATTGAGGTTGAGGACGGGAAAATATTTTCGTACGCGGCGGCGGGTTTGCGATTGATGAGACCGCACGGCGATAAATTCTATTCGGCAGGGAAATTTTCGGCGTATTGGGAATGGTTCACAGAAGAAACAGCTGTTGATGAATTGGACATTTGCTTTATCTATTCCGGCGAGCCCACGACGATTGAACAAATAAAAGATGCCGCGCAGAAATTTCCACATGCAGAAAATTCTACATGGCAAATGGCAGAGCTTAGAAAATTTTTTACTAAGTATCGTGACGAGCCGTTAAAAGAAAATTTCCGCTGGGATAAAAACCTCCGGCAGATAATTTTCGACGACGAGAAAATTTTCAAAGTGGACGGTCTATCGGATTTGATTCTGATTCCGGAAAAAATTTCGGAGCCCCCTAAAAAGTCCAAGATAAGAGTTTACACACCCCCAGAAAGACCAATTAGGAATGAGGAATTAGTAATTAGTAATTAGTAATTAGTAATGAAGTTCCAGAACCTAAAAAATTTTCAGAATCGCTAGAATCACCTGCTGAGTTTCAAGAAAAAATTTCCGCAAGCGATTTGCAAAAATACATCGCGGAACAAACCGAAGGACAATGTGATAAAGTTTCGTTTAAATCTTAGACGTGATTACGATAAACTGCACAGGTTAATACTTGGCAAAACGTGAAAAGTTAAGATTTTGATTGTATATTATAGTAGCGAATAGTGATGATGCTCGGTCTAACGACCGGGCTTTTTTTGTGTTTCTAATTTGATTGGAGGAGATAGTTTTGAAACAAGGTAAAACATTGGCTCAGCTTGGCAGGGAGCTTCAACGCCAAAGACTTAATCGGCAAGATTTCCTTGCTGATACTCGCTCGCTGGAAATGGAAACAGATTCCTACGGCTCTACTCTGCAACTGTCGCTCGATAACAAACCGCTCAGTTTTACAGTGGGGGAAACAGCTCATCAACAAATTGCCGCTCGTCTCAACATTCCCTTTCGTTACTACAAGAAAATGCAGGAAGAGGCTCCTGAATTGCTCGACCGGAATGTTAATACTTGGTTTGGTAAGAATCCGGAACGACGAATGATTCGTGTGCTGGACGGCAATGTTAGAGCTTTTCTTTCCGACCGCTATCGGAGGCTGGACAATCTGGAGCTGTGCACGGCGGTTTTACCCGTTATTCAAGAGATGAGCGGAGCGCAAATCGAATCGTGCGAAGTGACACCGACGCATCTTTACATCAAGGTCGTCAATCGTAGGCTCAAAGCAGAAGTCAGAGTGGGCGATGTTGTTCAAGCCGGCTTTGTCGTTTCCAACAGCGAGGTTGGCTTGGGCAGTGTGCGTGTCGAGCCACTGGTTTTCCGTCTCGCGTGCAAGAACGGGTTGATTTGCAAAGACCTTGTAAAGAAAAAATATCACGTCGGACGGCAAGTCAATACCTCTGATGATTCGGCTTACGAATTGTATTCGGAACAAACGCTGGCGCAAGACGATAAAACCTTTTTCCTCAAGGTGCAGGATATTGTTCGTTCTGCTGTTGACGAAGCTAAATTCGCGCTCACTGTTGATAAACTTCGCGAAGCTACTCAAATTCCGCTCAAGCACAACCCCGTTAAAGCCGTTGAATTGCTTGCTGACAAATTCCAGCTGACGGAAAACGAACGCGGGGATATACTCCGGCAACTTTTTATGGGAGCCGACAACTCGCGCTACGGATTGGTCAACGCCGTGACAGCGGCGAGCAAAATTGCCAAGACGTATGAGAGAGCAACCGACCTTGAGAGAATCGGCGGTGAAATTCTGTCGTTGCCTGTTCCACATAATTTTCTGCCGCCGCCGACAGTCGCCGCGTATCAGTCCTTGCCCGAATATGAAACGATTTCAGCCTGAAAGGAGGGATTTCCATGAGTTCCTTCTTCAACTGCCTTGCTTATGATGATGTGGATATCACTATCCGGCTCAATGATAACGTCGTTTTCCTCGCTTTGAAAATCAAAGATAAGGATTCAGATATGCACATCACTCTTAACCCTTTTCAGACGCGCATTCTTGCCAAATACTTAACCGTCGCTCTTACTCAAATTGACTTCAAAAGCTTGGCAGACGAGAAACACTTCGGCGATCTTTCCGTCCAAATCCAGCAGGATAGTCTGCAATATGACGACGAGGAATACGCTTTGGCTGCTCCTTTCTAAACTGTATTTTAGCCCCAACTGCAAGGTCGGGGCTTTTTATTTGGAGGTGTATTATGCCCGTTACTAAATTCATTTGCCCCGACGGGAAACGCATTGACATTGATGATTGTCTGCGCTCCTGTCCGAATCAGCAAAGATGTATGTTCCTGCCCACGCTCCGTGCTGTTGCCAATTCTCTTAATCGCAAAATTTCTGAACCAACTGTTACCGAGCTTATCGCTGGCACTCGCGAAACTTTCCTCAAGAAGACGACAAATTACGCTGTTGACCCTGCGTCTATCCTTTATGCCCTTCATGGGCAAGCAGTACACTCAATCAACGAGCGGCATACTCAAGGCAATATCCTCTCTGAAGAACGCCTCAAAGACGAAATCACTTCGGGGCAGTTCGACCTTTTCGGTAAAATTCTGGACGCTGATGACGGCGTTTTGGGCGATTTAAAAGTTACAAGCTCATTCAAACTCATGAAAGCTTTGGGTATTTATAAGCAAAAAGTTGACACTGGCGAAATTTACAAAAGTGGACTCAAGAAGGGTCAACCTAAGTTTCACTCCGAGCTTCGCTTTGACGGCGTGCGTGATTTACTCGACTGGGCAATCCAGTTGAATTACTATCGCATGTTGCTGGAACGAGCAGGCTTTAAAGTCAATCGCATGGTCATTCAAGCTTTGTGCAGGGATTCGGGGCTTCGCATTGCTCAAGAGCGCGGTATCTCTAAATCGGTTTACATCATTCCGATAAACAAAATCAGCGACCACTGGCTCCAACTCTATTTTCACCACAAAGCAAAAGCACTTCGCGACGCCATCAACAGCAACATTCTGCCGCCTGTTTGTTCCTTCCGCGAACGCTGGGGAAATCGTAAATGTCTGGGCTACTGTGCCGCTCGCGAAAACTGCCCCTACGCGCAAAAACTTACCGCTACGAAGGAGGAAAGCTACGATGAACTCCCACTCTCCGCTTAGACTTTTCTCCCTCGAATACGACGCCAAAACCAATTCCATTTCCCCGCACGTCCGCTATATCTCGCCCGATAACGTTCTCAAAGATTTGTACAGCATTCTCAACTGCGAACTCGTTACCTGCACCGAAATTGAAGTCAATGGGAAACTCTTCGACGTGTGGAGCGATGACGAGGCTTTGCTCAAAGACAAGCCCGCGCCCAATCTCTATATTGACGACGACTTGATTATTTTCGGCTCTGTTGCTTTCGCTAAAGCTGACAAAGAGGGAAGACTTGTCGGGCTTTCTCACGACGACGTTCAATTACTCTGGCACTTCGCTTGCCTTCAGTTTTCCAAACTGCTCAACTTTCTCAAAAGACAAAGGAGGTAATTTCTATGGGGCAATACTTTCGACCTATTTTGGGTGACCAATACGGCTTGAATTGCAAAGTTTTCGACCGCTCTGTCGACGGACAATACACTCTGGCAAAACTTTTGGAACACAGCTGGTGGAAAAATCCTTTCGTTAATGCTTTCTCCGAATTGCTCTACAACGAGCCGAGTCGCGTGATTTGGTGCGGAGATTATGGCGATGATCCGGAAGATTTCTGCTTCTATAACTGCTCCGCCTTCTATGTTCCCTGCTATCGTACCATTTGGGGTAATAAAACAAAAACAATCGGCGTTTCTTCTTCCGACTTCTCTCTCGACGACAAATTTCTCATTAATCACGATACGAAAGAATACATCGATTTGAATGAGTATAAAGCGGCTTCCGTTGATAAGCACGGTTGGACTATCCACCCCTTACCGCTTCTCACGGCTGTCGGAAATGATCGTGGTGGCGGCGATTTTCATGAATGTAACACTGGCTACGAAAACGTCGGAATTTGGACTTGGCACCTTCTTTCCTTTGCCGATAAGCCGCCCAAAAACTTCTCAAAATTTCCGCTCGTGTTTAAGGAGGACGCTTCATGATTCTTGACTCTGATAAAAAATTGCTCAAGAAATACCGGCATATCATCGCCGCTCTCATTTCCTACTCTATCGGCTATTTTACTCCTCTTGCCGCTTTGCAAGCTATTCAAGACTACAAAAATAATCAACCGAATTTCTGCGAATTTTATCTCGACATCGCTTTCAAACGCGGCGTTAAAGATGACAATGATTTTCTCGACATCAATCGCCACATCATCAAAGGTTCAATCAAATATCGCCACTGTTCCGACTTCGCTTTCGCTCTTGCGGTTGTCGACAAAAATATTGCCGGTTACGAATCTCTCGGCGCAAGTTGGTTTTAATCGTTTCTTCAAGGGACTGTCCTTTGTGGATAGTCCCTTTTGTTTATCTTCGGAGGTATGCTGAATGCAAAAAATCGCTAAAAAATTCGTAGAAGTTATGAAAGACTGTTCTCACGTTGCTAAAAATGGGACTAACTCTTTCCATAATTACAAATACGCTACTGCTACTGACGTACTTGAAAAAGTCAACTCTTCTCTCACCAAACACGGAATTGCTTCCGTCGTCTCTCCCAATCTTTTGAATATGCAACAGGTCACAACAGCCAAAGGCAATATCGAACAGCTTGCTACCGTTGAAGTTACTGTTACTCTCATTGACTCTGATTCTGGCGAATCTCTTACTCTCAAAGGTCTCGGTTCTGGACAAGACCCCTCCGACAAAGCCACTGCCAAAGCTCAAACTATGGCTTTAAAATACACCTATTTAGCTAGTCTTGCTATTGCCACTGGCGATGATCCGGAAGCCGACCTTCACACTGATGATGTCATGCCTCCTAAATCCACATCACCCAAAACTGCCAATAATTTAATTTGCAATGACTGCGGCTCCCTCATTTCTCAAAAGGTTGCCGATTACTCTAAAGCCAAGTTCGGCAGATTTCTCTGCCTCGACTGTCAACGCGCAAAAAAATCCGTCGCTTAATCGTTATTTAGCCCTGAGCTTTTACGGCTCAGGGCTTTTACTATTTTTGGAGGTATTCCATTATGGACAAACTTAAGAAACAACTTTGCAATAACATCTGGTCTGCTCTTGACGATTATTTCCGCCATGCTGATTCTGATGACGTTTACGAAAACATTTCCGATCAATTCGTCTCTCGGCTCGCTTCCGATTCTATCATCAGCAAACGCGCTCTTCGCCAACTCTTCCGCCATTCTCAAGCGTGGAATGAGAATCTTCAAGCTATCATCATCAACGGCACCAAAACTCACAACCCCGACTATACTCTCGTTCACGACCTCGCTCATTCCATTTTGTATCCCGCCAAATTGGACGCCGACTACGACAAAATTAACTTGATTGAACGCGCTGTTTGCTTCTTCTCCCGTCCCAATGACAAAGCTGATGAGTACATTGACGCTATTAATCACCTTGCCCCTCAAGCCTACGCGCCGCGCAAAAAACGCAGTCGAATTTTCAAGGCGATTTGCGATTCGCTCGGTGTCACGGATTTAAGCGCAGGAAGTTCATTCCAGCACCTTTTCGCGCAGTTCGCCGACGAGCTTTCTACAAAAAAGATTGACTTCAAGCTCTTTATGTCGATTCACCCCGCACATTTCTTAACGATGTCAAATCCCAAAAGGGATAATCGCGGCTCTACTTTGACTTCATGCCACTCCTTCAACGTCCTCGATTGCGATTACAACTGTGGGTGCTCCGGTTACGCTCGCGACGATGTTACCTTTATCGTGTTCACTGCCTCCGACCCTGACAATCCTGAAACGCTCAATAACCGCAAGACGACAAGGCAGTTATTTATGTATAAACCCTTCAACGGGCTTTTGCTTCAAAGTCGCCTCTATAACACTTATGGCGGAACTTGTGGGGCTCAAGCCGAGTCTAAACTTTATCGCGATTTGGTTCAGCGTGAACTTTCCGAACTTGAGGGCGTTCCTAACCTCTGGAAGACCGAAAAATATTGTGGCAATAAACATGCCATTCATATCCCTTGCGGTAACGGCTTTGGCGGTTATTGTGACTGGGTTCATCCAGACTTCGACGCCAAAATTTCCATTCGGCAAGACTGTGCCGACAACTTCGAGATTTTCAATGTTGGGACTTACGGACTTTGCATTTCTTGCGCCGGCGAACTTTCTTACAAACTTCTTTGCGACGACTGCAACCACGATGATTGCGAACTCTGTCAGGAATGCGAAAATTATTCTTCTGAAACTTGGGAAGTTTTCAACCGCCACGGTGAACGCATTCAAGTCTGCGACCATTGCCTTAACGAATACTACCGTCTTTGCGAACATTGCGAAGAATACCACGACAAAAGCCAAATGACTATGATTCATGACGGCTCCTATGTTTGCTCCCATTGCCTTGCCGATGAATACCTGCTCTGCAATGAGTGCGATGAATATTTCCTTGCTGATGAAGTTTCTCTCGCTGTCGACGAAAATGGTAATAACGTTTATGTTTGCGATCTCTGCCGCGATAAGCACTACACTCGGTGCTCAGAGTGCGAACAACTCTTCCACAACGATTATATCGACGGAAATATCTGCCACCACTGCCAAGCCGAGGAGGTGCCCGCATGATTTCTTTGGAAGATTTCCTCCGCCCTTCTCAAAAGCAGTTGTTCAAACGACTTTGCAAAAAATTCAAGGGCAAGACGTTAATCAGCAAGGGTAATTTTATCCTCGTTTATGGGCAAGCTCCTGTCATGCTCATTGCTCATCTTGATACGGTTCATGAACAACCCGTTCGCGACATTTGCTTTTCCGCTGATAAAAATATTCTCATGTCCCCGCAAGGCATTGGCGGCGATGATAGGTGCGGCGTTTTCGCTCTCTGCAATATCTTTCAGTCCGCGCAGGTTAAACCGTGGCTCCTATTCACTTGCGACGAGGAAGTTGGGGGAATTGGGGCTAAAGCTTTCTGCCTCGCCCATCAGCAACTTCAACTTCCAAAAGAACTCGACAACCTCAATTTCCTTATCGAGCTTGACCGCAAAGGAAAAAATGACGCCGTTTTCTATCGTTGCGCTAATCCTGACTTCGAGGCTTACATTACCAGCAAAGGTTTCAAGACTGCGCAGGGTTCCTTTTCCGACATTTCTGTTATCGCGCCAGAACTTGAAGTTGCCGCCGTCAATCTCTCTTGCGGTTATTATCATGCACACACTCTCCACGAATACATCAATCGCGCCGAACTTGACGACACAACTTGCAAGGTAGTTGACATCATCAGCGACGTTTCACATTTGCCGCGTTTTGAATATGTCGAGTACATTCAATCTGTTGAACAGACCAAACTTGTCTCTCGCGATGAATCTGTCAGCTTGCCGCGCAGCGTTTCTGCGAGCCTCCATGACATCTACAAAATTTTACTCGACTTCTATTCCGTAAATGAGTTGGAATCCTTTCGAGCCGAATACGGCGACCAAATTCTCTGGCAAATTTATAACGATGAAATGGATTACTTCTATCGGTGCTAATTCTCTCCCTGAAAGGACGTGGTTTTTATGCTTCTCTTGCCTTCTCGCTTCAATTTCCTC
>CAMJKR010000002.1 GCA_946406415.1 uncultured Selenomonadales bacterium
TCGTCGCGGGTACTTGCGTAACTTTGCCGTTGTTGAGAGTCCAACCTGCCGTCTTGTAACCCGCCGTCGAATAATAACTGTTGCCGTCCCAGCCTTTACTGACTGAATTACTCGGCGCAAGTCCACTTGCTAGTTTTACACTATAACTACCGGCGGAAATGGTATTGCCGACTTTGAGCAGAGCGGCATCGTTAATTGTAAGCTCATTGGTGCCGACCGTGATGTTCGTGCTGTTGGGTGTGCCGTTCAGACCGCTAATCTCAAACGCCGCTGTCGTCGCGGGTACTTGCGTAACTTTGCCGTTGTTGAGAGTCCAACCTGCCGTCTTATAGCCGCCCGCCGAATAATAGCTTGAGCCGTTCCAACCTTTACTGACCGAATCGCTCGGCGCGAGGCTCGTCTCCAATTCTATCGTGTAATCATTATCCGCACTAATCGCCGCGCCGTCTTCGAGTACCGCAGAGTTCGTAATCGTGACCTTATTGCCGTCGCCAACTTCGATCGCCGATTTAACTTCGTCAACCGTCACATTACTCTTTAGACCAGACAAAGTAAATAATATTTCTGTGTTCGCAGGCTGATAAGTAATTTTTTTGTCGGAAATGGCGGCTCCGGCTGTGATTTTCTTGAGATAATTCGCGGAGGTATCGTTGACTGTCCAATCATTGCCATTTTCGGTAGGATAAGTTAAGCCGCTGATTGTCAAAGCAACATCTTCGCCAGCTTTGGCAACAATATTGTCGCCGCTCTTCGCAAGGCTCGTGATTGAGGAGTCAAAACCAATTTCTCCGCTCTTGAAGCCCGAAACCTTGACTGTCGTTCCCGTCGCGTAATAATTCTTGCCGTCAATGACGAGTTTATCGCCAGTCGCAGTAACATTATCGGGCAAAGTGAGCGTATATTTGTAGGTTTTGCCGTCGTAAGTAACGGAACCGCCGCTTGCCAAGCCATTTATCGAAGTAATTGCACCGTTTTCAACCGTAACCGTCACGCCGTCCGTATCATCGACAACTGTGAGCGTCTTGCCGTCGGTCGTCGTGAGCGAATCGGTAACCGTGACCTTGCCGCTGTACAATTTCCAATCAGTTTCGCTCGTCAAAGCCGCCGTTGTAACAGTTTCGCCATTTGCCAAGTGATAAGTGTTGCCGCTAACTGTTTTGCTTATTTTTTCAGTGTCGACAGAGTAATTAACTCCGCCAATTTCTATGTCGGTGACGTTCGCAAGCGTTATCGTCGTGGCGTTGACTTTGTAATTGCCGTTCGCCGTGACTTTGAAGGCATTGTTGCCGCTCTTGAGGTTGCTGAACTCCTTGCCGAGCGTATATTCCTTGCCCGTGCCGACATCTACCGTCAAATTCGCCGCGTCAGTCGCGTTAATCGCCGTCAAAGTGCCGCTTTCAAGTTTGGCAATCTGTTTAGCGGTCGAGTCAGTGTAAATCGTATCGCTTCCGAGCGTGATTGCGTTGCCGGTGATTATTGTCGCCGTTGTCCACGACGTATCATTTATCGCCAGAGTGTCCGCCGTCACATGGACAAGACTATCGTTCTTGATTATGCCGTTAGTCGTGACTTCGTAGCTGTCATTGCCGATTGTGAACTTGTCGCCCGAATTTAAGCCGCCAATCGTCGAATCAGTCGCATTGACCGTGAGTCCGTCGCCGCTCGTCAGTGTTATCAAGTTGTTGCCAACTTTTACCGCGTTATTTGTCGCTGAAATTTTCGCCGTGCCGCTTATCAGTGTCGAGCCGTCAAATTTGAACGCGCCGCTAACCACGCCGAACTTATTATCGCCGACATTGACATTAACGCCGCCTGTGCCTGCCGTGATTGTCGTCGTCGAAGTATAAAATGCAGAGTCAATCGTTATCGCAGTCGTCAACGCGCTCGCATCTATCGCTGTGATTGTCGTCGAAGAATCATTTGCTTTAGTCAGCGTAGATCCGTCGAAACTCGCGACTTTTTTGCCGTCCGCGCCATAAAAATCTTGATTGGCGGCGGCAGTGAGCGTGATTGTGTCGTCAACCGTAGCTGTCCAATTATTTTCCGCGTTAAGTTCTGTTAAAGTGACCGTCGCAGGATTATTGAGCCAAACTTTTCCGCTCTTCAAAATAAAACCATCGCCAACAGTGTATTCGGTATCTCCGACTTTGAACTTGTCGCCGTTGTCCAAGCTGTCAAACGTCGAAGTGCCGGCGTTGAAAGTGATTTCGCCGCTAATTGCCTCGATTGTCGCGCCACCATTGAACGAAACCTTAACGCCCTTGCCTAAAGTCGCCGTGCCTTTGAATTGATTCGTTGCGTTGCCGATATTTTTCACGTCGGAGCCGATGCCGCTCGTCAGCTTGAAATATTTCCCGCTGTATCCTTCGCCAGCCGCTATGTTGTCCGTCAAATAGCCGAGCTTGGTCGTCGTGTCGAGAGTGTAAGGTTTAGTTGTTGAGCCGTCATTGCCCGTAAAGACTTTGGCGAAGTCCCAGATTAAAATCGGGTTGCTAATCGTTACGTCCGCCGTGATTGTAAATTTTTTGTCGTCGTCAAGCGTTCCAACAGATAAATTCGCGCTCTTGATGAGTTTATTGGCGTCGGTCGCCGCGATTGTGACGGTCGCGCCCGCCTTTACATAAATATCGTTGCCGACTGCGTAGTTGCTCGTTACATTGATGCCGCTCGGCAAAGTGACTTTGTAAACCTGCGTCAAGTCGGGATAATTATTCGTGACAACATTTTGAGCCGTCGCAACCGTATAATTTCCTTCTGTGCCGAAAATATAATGCTTAGTCTCGTCGAGGCTCGCGCCGATTGTTTTATCTTCAGTGATTGTGGCGGTGTTCGCGACTGTGTAACCGGTTTTCGTGCCGGACAAGGTGATTGCGCCGACCGCATAAGTTTTGCCGCCGGCTGTCGCAGAAATACCGCTCGCGACTGAGACAAAAGCGGGCAATGTCACTTCATAAACACGAATCAAATTGGAATAGTTATCCGTGTTATTGGCGAGCGTGTAGCCGTTGCCGTTGTCGAAAGCGTAATGCCCGCTCGTGTCGGTAATTTTGAAGTTGTAGCCGCTCGGAGCGGTAATTTGCTTGCCTGTATCAAAAATCGCGTCGGACTTTATCTTTAACGTCTTGTCGTCAACTTCAATAGCCGCCGTAAGTTCCTCGACTGTCACGCCCGTTTTTAAATTCTCAAGCGTAAATAATGCATTGCCGCCCGTCGCCGCAGTGTAACTGACTTCTCCAGCGTTCGTAGT
The DNA here is from genome assembly GCA_946406415.1 of uncultured Selenomonadales bacterium. Classification (GTDB taxonomy): domain Bacteria; phylum Bacillota; class Negativicutes; order Selenomonadales; family Selenomonadaceae; genus Quinella. The sequence continues at coordinate 3,248 of CAMJKR010000002.1, forward strand.
CCAGCTTGAGGCAGTCTTCTCGGAAATGTAAGTCGTGCCGTTCCAATGCGCATCAACTTTAGCAGTCATCGTCAACTCGGAAGTGTCTATCACGCCGCCGCCTGTAATTGTTATCGTCGTCGGATTTTCCGGCAAAAGTTCATCAGTCGGCTTGAAGGTAATGACATTGCCGTTACGGGGGAACATATCCTCAGTCAAAGTTGCGCCGTCTTTCAAGCCCGTTATCGTCAACGTTTCGCCGCCAACTTGTTCTTGCCACTCGTAAGCGTCACCGACTTTGGCATAGCCCGCCGTCGTGCCACTTAACGTAACCGCATTGCCTGTTTGATTGAAGTTAATCGTCTTGGCAAGCGAAGCAGTAAGTTGCAACGTGTAGCTCGAATCTTTAACGGAAATTTTATCGTGTGTGGAAGTCAACGCGCCGTCGCTGATTGTTATCGTCTTGCCGTCAATGATGACGTCCGTGCCGAGTGTCGCACTGTCAGAAATACCGCTGATTGTGAACGTCGTCGGAGCGGTCGCTGGTGTAAATGTGTACTTCTTGCCGCTACCCGTGAAGTATGCGGGCGTGTAAGCCGAAGTGTACGTTCCATTAACCAACGTTGCAGAAGTTTCTGCGTTGTTCGTATTGCCATTAAATATAAGCGTGAAATCGTTGCCGTTAAGTTCGACTGTATAAGCCGCCGTCGCCGTCATGTCCAGAGCACTCTCGGCAACAGTAACTTGCTTGCCGCTTATCGTCACGCCGTCCACAGATTTAATTCTGGTCAATGTGAACGTCTCGCCGCCGACTTGCCCCGTGTAGGTGACGCCGCTATCAGTCGCCGTGTAGTGTTCGCCTGTGCCCGATGCCCTGTAACTCAACGTGCCGTTCGCCAAAGTCTTTGATTCGGCAATCGTCTCGGCTGTCGTGTCAACGTCACCATTGAGTTTGACGGAGAAATTGCCGCCCGTTATGCTGACCGATTTTTTATCGAGAGCCGCCGCCTTGAATTCAAATTCGGTCGTGTCGCCGTCCGTGACGAGAACATTGGTACCGAGACTCGCCGACGAATTTAAGTTGGTGATTGTGAAAGTTTTGGCGGTCGTGGCAGGGTAAATCGTTAAAGTTTCGCCGTTCAAATCACTCCACGCTTGCCAAGTCTTTGAAGTGTAGGTGCCATTCGTCAAGCTCGCGTTGCTTGCAATCGTCTGCGACTTATTACCCGTGAATCCTTCCGCATAAGCAAAACCCACGTCGGAAGATTTTTTATCAAGCGTGATTGTTTTCTCTGCGTCGTAATTCAAGGCGGAAATGTTGACTGTGTACTTGTCGCCACTCTTGCTGACTTCAAAGCCGCTTGCCGAATCAACGCCGCTTAAGCTGAACAATTCGGTCGCCGGCGTCGTCGGTGTGTAAATAATCTTCTTGCCGCTAACCGCATAGCCCGCCGCGCTGACATATTCGGACTTATAAGTCGTGCCGTCCCAGCCTTCGCCGATGGTCGTTGCGGGTGAAACGTTATCAAGCTCAAGCGTAAAGTCGCCCGTAAGTTCAACGTCCGTTGCGTTTAGCGCATCGCTTGAAATTTTTACTGTGCCGCTGTCAACCGTAACGCCTGAAGGTAAGCTCGCGTTATTTTCCGTCGTCAAAGTCGTTGCCAAGCCGCTGATTGTAAACGTCTCGCGATTATCCGACTTGTGGACTATCTGATTGTCGACGACGCGATAACCTTCCGTGTCGCCCGCTGAACTGTAGCTGTATTTAGTTGCGTCGGTCGTGTCCTGCGTCCAAGAAAGTTCTTTGTGCTCACTCGGAACAATGTTATTGCCCAAAGCAAGCGTATAGCCCTCAGCAACCGTGACAGTCTTGCCGCTGTCAAGAATCGTGGTGTCGGTTATAGTTATCGTCGTACCGTCAACTTCAACAGCCGCCGCAATCTGCGCGGTCGTCACGTCTGACTTCAATCCGCTGAGTACGAACTCTTCATTGACCGCCCGACTCGCGCAGATTATCGCTTTATCCTCAACGTTATACTCTATTCCCGAAGGTATGCCATAAATAGCGTTGCCTTCCGTGACAGTCAACCACGTAGCCTCAATCGGCGCAGACAAGCCCGTTAGCTGAACGACTTGCTCATCTGTCAGCGTAACCGTCAAGGCTCCGTCGCTGTAGCTGTAAGTCGAAATGCCCGCCGCGAACTCCAATCTGTCATCGGTGCCAAAGTCCGTTATATTGACTGCCTCAACGTTGCTCGTTATCTCAATCGTATCGGAACCGTCGCCCGTCGTTATCGTCACGTTCGACGCCGCAAAGTTGGTAAGCTTGTCATTGCCGTCGCCGAGTGCAATCTCAATGTTGCTCGCGCTGTTGGTGATAACGTCGGCATTGTCGGTGGCGGTAAAAGTCTTGCCGCTCCAATCGCCTTTAAGATTAAATTGATAGCCGTTGGAGTTCAAAGCAACCGTCGCGCCCGAATCATTAACCGCACTGCCGTCAACTTCAATGACTTTGCCCACGTCAGCGATACCGTCAAGCTTGCTTATGCCGCTAATGGCAACCTGCGCGGATCCGACTGATTCAACTTGATAAGCTATCTCGCCGCCGTCCAAGTACGCGCCCGCGAGTGTCGTCGGGATAAAGTTCGCAGTGCCGCTTTCCAACGACCAATTATTGACTGTCTTCGATAAGTTCAGCCCGCCGATTGTAATGTGGCTGTCGAAGTTAGAGCCGTCAGTTCTGTAGCTCGCGACAACGCCGTCATTGGTGACAGTGAGATCTTTGAAATTGCCGCTTGCAGGTTTAATCACGTCGCCCGCGCCGAAGCCCGTAACCGTAAAGCTGTTTGTGCCCGCAAATTCGATAACGTCATTGCCTTTGGAAACGTCTATGCTGACGTTCGCGGCGGTGTTGGAAATGGTATCGTTGCCTTCGCCGCCGTCAATCGTGACCTGCGCGGCGGTGTTGCTGATTGAATCGTTGCCCGCGCCCGCCGAGATTGTGACGTTGGTGCCGCTGTTGCTGATTGTGTCGTCGCCCGCCGAGCCGAGCACGCTGATATTGTCTTCCGCGTTGGTGTAGGTGTCGCCGCCGTCGTGCAGTTGAATATGATATGCGGCATCAAGCACGGCGTCGCCCGTCAAGTTCACGGTGTAGACATTGCCGTTTTTCTCAATCGTCGCGCCGCTCAATTCGTCGATAATGCGTCGGTCGTCGTCTGCCGTCAACTCAAATGTAACTTGTCCCGTCGCGAAAATTCTGCCGCGATAATTTCTGAACCCGTCGGTGTTGGTAAAGGTGAAATGTTCAGGCTCCGTCAACGAGTAAAGTCCGCCGCCCGAAGAGCCGCCGCTCTTGAGCAAGCCGCGTTTGGGCGTAACCGTTTCGAGGTGATAGTAGCAATCGTTTACGGTGCCGCCGCTGTTGTTGCCGACAATCGCGCCGTTAGTGCCGCTGCTGATATAGCCGTCGAAGAAACAGTTATCAATCGTGCCGTCGCTGATTGTGCCGACAATGCCGCCGACGTTCTCGTTGCCGCTGATATTGGCATAGAGCAAGACGACGTTTTTAATCGTGCCGCCGTTGACATAGCCGAACAAGCCGACGTTACTGCTGCCGTCTTTTATCGTTAAATTGCTTATCGTGTAGCTGTCCGTGAGTTCGCCGTCGCTGTCGTAAATGCCGGCGTCGAACGTGCCCATGAAATGATTCTCCTCGTTGCCTATCGGCGTCCAGTTGCTTTCAGCGTCGAGGATAATTTCTTCCGTCTGCTTGAACTTCAAGCCCGCGCAGGTGTTGCCGTCGTTGACGTAAGTCGCCAAAACTTGCAAAGCCTCAACCGAATCGATTATGTAGGAGTCATCGCTTGCGTCTAAGGTAAGCCCCGCGATAACAGGTAAGCCGCTAAATTCGGGCGTCGAATTTTCTGCGGGCATGGTGTAAGTAAATGTTCCGTCGTTGTTATCGGTCGCGCCGATTATGCCCGTGATTTTCGCAAAACTGTCGTCGTGAGCCGTCGCGCTTATGTTGAGCTTGAGGTCGCCTGCAGGAGCGTAGAGCTTGCCGTTGTATTTGACGCCTTTATCCTCTGCAATCGTAACGCCTTCGGGCAACGTCAATTCGTAAGCAAGCGGAGTGGAATCTGCCGGCGTGGCGTCTCCTGCACGATAGCTGTTAGCAATAGAGCCATTGTTCTTGCCGACAATTGCACCGACATAAGAATTGCCGCTTGTCTTGGCTAACGTTAAGCAGTTTTGAATCGTGCCGCCGGACATATTGTAACTGACAATGCCGCCGACCCTATAATCGCCGCTGATAGTGCCATCTACCGCGCAATTATCAATCGTGCCGTAGTTTAAGTAGGCAATGCCGCCGGCATAAGAATTGCCGCTGATGTTGGCATTAACCAGCGAGACATTTTTAATCGTACCGCTGTTCCAATGGAACAAGCCGACTTTATCGCCGCTCGTTATCGTCAAGTTGTTTATCGTGTGCCCTTGCCCGTCGAATATGCCCGCGAAAGGTTGCGTGTACGGGTTGCCGATTGGCGTCCAGTTCGCTACGTTTCTAAGGTCAATATCGTTCGTGAGCTTGAAGGTTTTATTTCTGCAGTTGTTGCCGCTGTTGACGATTGTTGCAAAAAGTTTCAGTTGCTCGGCATCGCTTATTTCGTAGGTGTCGGCAGTCAGATTGAATTTCAAGACAGAAGTATCGCCCGCGTAATTGGCAAGGAAGGTGCTCAACGATGCAAAGCTTGCGGCGTTGTCGAGGTTGTAGGAGCCGTCGCCGTTGTTGTTCGGAACGAACGTAAGCCCGTCAATCTTCGGGTAGCAGGTGAACTCATTAACCTGCGCGGAGGCGTCGTCGTAGACGGTATATCTGTAGGTGTTGTCGCCGATTTGCGTAGCGTTCTTGACAGCAATTTTCTCGTAAATGCTTTCGCTGTCGAGTGTGTCCGTGTCAAGCGTGAGGTCGAAGGTCGCGCCGCTGAGGTAGTAAATTGTGCCGTCGACAGTTTTTGATTTGCCGCTAACATGATTTGCCGTGACGCCGTCGGGCAATTCAAGTTCGTAAACAGGAGTGCCGTAGCCGCCCGCCTCGCTGTGATAGTAGCAGGCGATGACTTTGGCGTTGTCGTTGTTTTCGCCAACGATTGCGCCGACAAGTGCTCCACCTGCGCCGTTAGTCTCGATTGTGCCGTCGACAAAACAGTTATCAATCGTTCCGTAATTGGTACCGACTATGCCGCCCGCTCTGCCTCCTTTGACATTGGCGTTAACCAACGAAACGTTTTGAATCGTGCCGCCGTTATCGTTATAGTCGCCGAGACAGCCGAATAAGCCCGCTCTGGTGTAGCCGCTTGTTTCTACTTTCAAGTTTCTGATGATATGTCCTTGCCCGTCGAACGTGCCTTTGAAATATTTGCCTCCCTGATCGTCGTTGCCGATTGGTGTCCAGTTCTCTACGCCGTCGAGGTCGAGGTCGCTCGCAAGCTTAAACGTGTAGCCCGCGCAGTTGTTGCCCGCGTTGACGTATTCCGCCAACTTTTGCAAGTCTGCAACCGTGTTGACGAGGTAGTAAGCATTGCCCGCCGCGTCGGAGCCAAATGTCATATCGCCGATTTTCGGTAAGCCGTCAAAGGTCTTGCCTGTCGCGTCGAAGTCGTCAGCGAATTTAAACGTGTAGCCGCCCGCGTTGCCGAGCAGTTCGATGTTGTCGCCGTTGAAGGAATCCTCGCTGAGCGTGAGGACTTTGTTATCCTTGTCGATGGTTGCAGCATCGTAGAAATTCCATTCTTTATTCTCGTCATCATAAACTTCTTTTATAGTTTTTATGTTTTCAAAGGAGAACAGCGGCTTGATACCTTCGGCGTATTGCCATTTGCCGTCGTCGTCTTGCGTCCAGCCTGAGCCGTCGCCCGCCGTGTCGTAGTAAGCGTAGATATTCCTGTCATTGTCGATAAGGTTCCAACCCGTCGTGACTTCGCGTTGGAGGAGGGGGCTGTCGATTTCAATTCGACCGCCGCTAATCGAAGGCGATTTGGAAGTATCGAGGACGCTCTCGCTGAGGATAACCTTACCGCCGTTAATCGTGACGCCCGCCGCGATTTGATTTTCCGTCAAGCCGTCTTTCAAGCCGCCAAGCGTGAAGAAAGTTTTATTTTCCGCGTAGGCGATATTGCCGTCCTTGATGTATGCGCCTTCCGTGCCGACCGATTGACTGTAAGTCCAACCGTTCGCGCCTTCCTCCCAAGTGTTGGTTACTTCGCCGCTTGCAAGTTGGCTGATACCCGCAATGGTAAACATGCCGCCGTCAAAGCTTGCAACGAGGTTGCCGCCTTCAACGCTGAGATTAGTAATTTCGTAATCAGAATCGATAACGTCGCCCGAATTGAAATTCTCGACGGTCAAGGAATTCAAATTGCCTCTGATTGTATTGTTGCCCTGCGCGTTGACAATGACAGCCTCAGCGGTTTCGATATAAATTTGGTTGTCGCCCGTGCCGCCGTTGATTGAGGTGTTGCCGCCGTTCATGAGGTTAATGTTGTTGTCGCCCGAACCTGCAACGATTGTCGCGTTGTCGGCGTAGTTGTCAATCGAATCGTCGCCGCCGCCGCACAAAATTACAAGGTTATTGCCGCTGTTCTGAATTATATCGCCGATTTCTCTGTCGCCGGTGTATTCGTCATGCAAAATATTGTTGGCGTCGGAGCCGACAAGCGTTTTGCCCTCGAAGTCACCATCCAACCTGACAACCGCGCCGCCTTTTTCTTGGACAATCGTAAGAGTGTTGCCCGCAAAGTTTTCGGGGCTGATTTCAACCTGCGGATAGCCGTAACCCGTGTGGTATCTGGGCGAATCGTCATTTACTATTTTTAAGCCGTTGAACTCGATAACAGGCGTCAAGTCGTTTGCTTGCACGTAGCCGATATACATTCCGCTTTCGCCCACGCCGAAGCCGTTCGCATTGCCGACGTAGTAAGCTTTGCCGTTGTCGGTATCTTGCCAGCTGCTTAAATTCGTTGCAATGTTGCTTATGCCGCCGATTGTAACTCTTTTAATGGTACCGGTACTGGAAGTTTCAGCAACCAACGATTGATTGCCCTCTTCGCCGATAGTCTCAAGTTTGTCAATCGTGCCGCCGTAAAGATAAATGCGGTCGTCCTCTCCCATGTCGGTAACGGTGATGTTCGTGACGTTCAATCCGAGCTTAATCGTGTCTGCACCGCCGCCGCCCGTTATCGTGACATTGCTCTCGTCGACGTAAATATATTCACCGTTGTCGGAGCCGGTAAAGTGCACGCCGCTAACGCTGTCGATAAGCCCGAAAGCATAGCCGGCGTTGTTGCTCGTGACAGTGATACCGTCGCCGCCCGCGAAGTGGTTGCCGTTGAGGACAATAGTTTCAGTGCCGGCTTTCAATCCGCCGTAGCCGTCCAAGTTATCGGTCTGAATCGCAAAGTCCGCACCGATACCGCTTAGCTCAACATACATATCCTCCGGCTTAATTTCGTTCAGACGATATTTAATCTTGCCGTCCGTTTCGTCGAGGTAGACGCCTTCAAGTTTCTGCTTGCCATATTTAGCCGTGCGATTTGCCGCGTCGAAACTCCAGACAGTGCCGTCTTCGGAGAATTTCACGCCGTCAAGGGTCGTGTGGACGTATTCGGAAACGATGACGGCTTTTTTATCGCTCTCGTTGTAGCCTTCGGAGCCTAAGCTAAATTCGCCGTCGAACTCGATAACGTCACCCACGCCGAAACCGTCCAACTTAACGCTGTTGTTGCCGTTGCGAAGTTTAATCGTGTCGTCGCCGTCGCCCGCCGTAATCGTTACGTCCTTGCCGAAGTTGTCGACAGAATCATTGCCCGCGCCGCCCAAAATCGAAATGTTATCCTCGCGGTTGGTGTAGGTGTCGCCCGCGCCGTTAAGCTGAATGTGCCAACTGCCGACAACTGCAAGATTAGCCGCGTCGCTGGTAAGCGTGACTTTGTAAGCGTTGCCGTCTTTGGTAGCCGCAACGCCGCCGACCGTCACGCCGTCGACTACTCGCCGCGTCTCATCGTCACGAGTGAAAGTCAACGCCGCGCCGTCCTTGTAGTAAGTCGTATTGCCGAACGTAAATTTATCGGCGTCCGCGCAGGTCAAGTTGAGTTGTCTCGGCAAGCCGCTCAACGTGTGAACTTTGATTGCGTCGTCGCCCGCCGTGCCCTTTGTATAGTAGCTGTTCGTGACGGTGCCGCCGAACGCCTCGCCGCTGAAGTCGCCTTTTGGAGCAAAGACGCTGTTGCTGATTGTCGCATTGCCGCCTTTGACAAAACCGTTAGTCGCATTGGTGAGCGTACCGACAAACGCGCAGTCGTTAATCGTGTTCGTGCCGTCTGCATTGGCGATAAACGCGGAGCCGTCAGCTATCGTGCCGTCAATCGTGAGGTTGCCAATCGTCGCGCCGCTTGTGTAGTTGAAAAGCGTCTTGTCCGTCGTGATAGTGTAGCCGTTGCCGTTGAACTCGCCCGCGAACTTGTAACCGCTCGTGCCAAGCTGAATATTCTTGCCGCTGATGTCAATGTCGTGCGTGAGCTTAAATTTATTCGTCGGCGCGTTGCCGTCGCTGATAAAGTCAGCCAAAGCTTTAAGTTCTTCCACGCTCTCAATCAGATAACTGCCGTCGCTCTCGTCGTAAATCAAGTCCGCAATCTTCACGCGCCCTTCCGCCGCGATTGTCGGATAAGTTTCGCCGATTGTCACGGTGTAGACGCCGTTTTGACCCGCAACGTCGTTGCCGTCAACTTTAAAGCTTGCAAACTGCGTGAACTGCGCGGCGTCGACTGTCAGCTTGAGTTTGGAGCCTTGCGCAATGTACTGAACGCCGTCGAACGTCAAAAGGCTGTTGTCGTTGGCAAGCTTTGTATTCGCGGGCAACTCGAATTTGAAAGCCTTAGTCGCGCCGTTGCCCGTGCCCGTCGTGTAGTAGCTGTTCGCGATATTGACGGTGCCGCCCGCGTAAGCATTGCCGCTGTAGTTGTCGGGAACTGAACTCGGAGCAAACATACTGCCGCGCACACGAACCGTGCCGCTGTTTTCGCCGACAAAGCCGTTGCCGCTGAGGATTTTGCCGTTAAAGACGCTGTTCCTTATCGTGAGCGTGCCCGAATTGTTGTAGACGAAACCGCCGCGCTCCATATCCCACGACGAGGCAACGCAATCGCTGATTGTGTTCGTGCCGCTCGCGTTGGCAACAATGCCCTTGCTCTTGACTGTGAGATTTTTAATCGTCGCGCCGTCAATGTAGCTAAACAGCGCATCCAATGAACCGGCAATGTCGATTGTCTTGCCGTTGCCGTCGAACGTGCCCGCAAACGGAGTGTCCGCCGTGCCGATTTGATACTGCGAGTTTTGAATGTCGTAATAGTTGCCGTTCTTTCTCTCGGCAGTGACTTTGAACTTCAAGCCCGCGCAGTTGTGACCCGCCGCAACGTAGTTTGCCAACGTTCCCAAGTCGCTGTAGTCTGCTATCAGATAGACGCCGTTTTGGTAAGTCAAGCCGTCAATAATCGGGTCGCCGTTAATCGTGACGGTCGTATTTTGCCCGTCGAATATCAGCGCATAATTGCCGTTGGCGTCCGCAGTCAAATCGGTATCGCCGACGCGCAAGCCCTTGATTTTATGATAGCCCGTCACACCCGCCGTGCTGAGCAATAAGCTTGAGCCTTGCAGATAATAATCTTTGCCGCCAAGAGTAATGGAGTCGCCGCCGCCGCTGTTGAAAGTCGCCGTCACGCCTTCGGGCAATGTCAACGTGTTAATCTTGCTCGCGTATTTGTCATTGCCTTTAGCGTAGTAGTTGCCGCTTAAGGAGCTGAAGGACGATTTATAGCCGACGACCGCCCCGACAAATTTACTGCCGCTGACTGTTGCGTCGGTAAAGCTTTCCTTAATTGCGCCTCTGTCGTTGTAGCCCGCAATGCCGCCGACATAATTGCCTGTACCACTGATTTTGCCTTCAACTGTGCAATTATCAATCGTGCCGCTGTAACTGTGACCCGCAATGCCGCCGACTATCCAGCCGCCGCTGATGTTGGTATTGATGAGATTGACATTTTTAATCGTGCCCTTGTTTTCACCGAACAAGCCTTGACGATCGCCGCCCGTTATGGTTAGGTTGCTTATCGTATGGTTTCCGCCGTCAAAGGTGCCGCTGAAATAATTCGGACTGTTACCGATTGGCGTCCAGTTCACGCCGTCAAGGTCAATGGTCGCCGTGAGTTTGAACTTCAAACCCGCGCAGTTGTGCCCCGCGTTGACGTAAGACGCAAGAGCTTGAAGTTGTGCCGCCGTGCCGATTTCGTAAGCGTTCTCGGCGTGGTTGTAGGTTGCGCCCGCGCTTGTAAGTTCCGCAATCGTCGGGACGCCGATAATGTCAATCGTCTCGTTGTCGCCGAGCGTGTAGCTGTAAGTGTCGCCCGTCTTTGTGAGAGCCTTGCCGCCGACACTCAAGCCCGTTATCGTTTGGTAATTTGCATTGGTGCCGACGCTGAGATTGAACGTCGCGCCCAATTTGTAGTAAGTCTTGCCGCCGACAGTCTTCTTGAGGTCGTCGCCGCCCGTGTAAGTCGCCGTGACACCTGCGGGCAAGTCGAGAGTGTAATATTTAGTCGCGCCCGTGCTGTCGTAGGCGTTTGAGACATATCCGTTGCCGCTATATCTGCCGTAGTTGTTGCCGACAATCGCGCCGACATACTGATTGCCGCTGACTGTAACATCGGCGAAGCTGTCCTTAACGGTGCCGGCTTGGTTTTCGCTCGTAATGCCGCCGACATATTTATCGCCGCTGATTATGCCGTCAACAAAGCAATTACCAATCGTGCCGCCGAAGTTGTCGCCCGCAATGCCACTGACCCATCTATTGCCGCTGAGTTCGCCGCTGACTGCGCAATTTTCTATCGTGCCTCTGTTGTTGTAGCCGACAATGCCGCCGACATTCCAATAGCCGCTAATATTGGCATTAACCAGCGTGACATTTTTTATCGTGCCGTTGTTATAACCGAACAAGCCGCGATAACTGCCGCCCGTTATCTTGAGGTTGCTGATTGTGTGGTTATCGCCGTCGAACGTGCCGCTGAAACGGTTATTACTGTCGTTGCCGATTGGCATCCAGTTCGCTATGCCGCTAAGGTCGAGGTTGTCCGTGAGCTTGAACTTCAAACCTGCGCAATCGTGCCCCTCGTTGACGTAAGTCGCAAGACTCTGCAAATCGTTTACGTTGTTAATAAGGTAAGTGCCCGTTTCCAAGTCTAAACTCATTGTGCCGATTTTCGGAGTGTCCTCAATTACTATCTCCGAATTGCTCAGCGTAAGGGTATAGCTTGAAGTCGCGCTGTTATAAGTCGCTATGTTGTTGCCCGACTTAAACATCTTGCCGGTCATATCATTTGTTGTCGTGAGCGTCAACGTCGCGTCGGGCTTATAGTAAGTCTTGCCGCCGATTGTCTTTTTGTTGGCATCGTCTGTAGTAATCGTGACGCCTTCGGGAACGTTGAGAGCGCAATATTTCGTCGCGCCGCTGTTATCGGATGCGTCCGAGCAAAAAGCGTTGTCGCCGGTGGTGCCGTCGCTAAAGCCGACGACTGCTCCGACATACTGATTGCCGCTGACTGCAACATCGGCGAAACTGTTCTTAACGGTGCCGCCGTTGTTGCCGGCAATGCCGCCGACATACCGATTGCCGTTGATTGTGCCTTCAACAAAGCAATTATCAATCGTGCCGCTGTTTTCGCCGACAATGCCGCCGACATACCTGTTGCCGTTGCCGTTGATGTTTACATTTGTCAACGTCAAATTCTTAATCGTGCCTTCGTTTATGGTGAATAAACCGCTACCCTGAGGGTGACCGCTCGTTTTGAGGTTGCTAATCGTGTGACCGTTGCCGTCAAACGTGCCTTTGAAATACTTCCAAGCTGATGTGCCGATTGGCGTCCAGTTGTCTATGCCGCTTAAGTCGAGGTCCGTCGTCAATCTTACTATCTTGCCTTTGTAGACTTTGCCGTTGTTTACTTGGTTGCGGAAGTTTATAAAGTCGTCGAGGCTGTTAATGTTTATGACGTTTTCGGCGTTGGCAATCTCGTCTTCAACGGTTGGAGCGTCCCCGACAACAAGCGAATCGTTATCGGTGCTGTTGAAATCGTTCGGGAAAGTGTAAGTCAACGAGCTTGAGACCGTGCCCAAAACCGTGTTGCCAATCTTGAGGACTTTACCCTCGTTCGCCGCGACGAAATCATCATCGAGGTTGATAGTAATCGCCGAGTCGGTGTTGTAGTAAAGTCTCTTGTCAAAGATGACAGCCTCTCCGCCGGTGACTTTGATATTAAGGTCGCCGATTGAAACGTATTTGGTTAAGCGCGTGCCGCCCGTCGAGAAAAAGCCTCGCGGCGGTGAATAACGAAGAACATAGAGGTTATTGATGAAACTGCCGCCCGCCGTCGCCGCAAAGCCGCCGAGATTTTCAGTATGGATACCCGTCATTATCGAGACGCAATCTTTAATCGTGCCCGTGTTGAGATTGACGAAGCCGCCGCACTTGCCTTGAACCGTGCAGTTATCAATCGTGCCGAAGTTGCGCCCGACGAACAAGCCGCCGTCCGTCCAGATATTATTTTCGTTGGCGGTGCCCGTGACGTTCAAATCTTTGACAAAGCCGCCCGCGCCGATTGTGCCGAATAAGCCGACGCCGATAACGCCTCTGTAGTTGTTGGCGATACTGCTGAGACTTTCGCCGCCGGTTACCTCTAAACCGTCTTTAAGCGGAACGTTTTGGATTGTGTAGCCTTGCCCGTCGAAGGTGCCCGCGAACTCCGGAGACGATACGTTTCCTGCATTCTCTTTTTGCGCTATCGGTACCCAATAATCGGTTACGCCGCTCAAGTCGATGTCGTTCATGAGTTTGAACGTCAAGCCCTTGCAGTTGTGCCAGCTGTTGACATATTCGGCGAGGGTTTGCAAGTCTTGGACGCTTTGAATCTTGAAGTAACCGCCCGCCGCGTCGTAGGCGAGATAGTGCATGTAGACGCCGCCTTTATCCGCGTCGTATATGGCAGTTCCGATTTTAAATTGGGCGTCGAAGGAAATATTTGCGCTTTTCGTCAAAGTGAGCGTATAGGTGCCGTCGTCATTCTTGGCAAGCTCGTTGCCGCCCGCGCTGAGCGTCAAAGTTTCGGGAGAATAATTGAATTCGTCGCCGATTGTGAGCTTTAACTTCGAGCCGGGCTTGTAATAAGTCGTGCCGCCGACGCTTATTGTTTCGCCGCTTAAAAGTTCAGTCGTAATGCCTTCGGGAAGATTTGAAACCAAGCAAATTTCGTCGCCCTGAATCGTGCCGAGTGCGCGAGTGTAGCAGCTGTTTTCGATATTGCAGACGCCGTTGCCGTTCGCGAAAGTCGCCGCGTTCTCAACGGTTGATGAAGTGTTCGGAGCAAAGACGCCGTCGCTTATCGTGAGCGTGCCCTTGTTGTCGCCGACAAAGCCGCCGAGCTGTTCGATATTGCCGCTAAGCAAGCCCGTAAATTTGCTGTTGGAAATGTTGAGCGTTCCGTTGTTGACGGCGACGAGACCGCCGACAGTGCCCGTGCCGCTCCTTATGGCGACATCAGCAACGCAGTTATCAATCGTGCAGGTGCCAAAGCTCTGCGACACGATACCCGCCGCGTTGTTGGTGTTGCCGACGTAGAAATCGCCGCTTACCGTCAAGTCTTTAATCGTGGCGTCCTCAATGAACTTGAACGGCGACATGTTATCAATCGTGGCGGCGAATTTGTATAGATTGAGCGTGTGACCGTTGCCGTCGAACTCGCCTTTGAAGTGGCAATTCTCTGCGCCGATATTGTAGCCCGCTCTTATCTCAACGTCGTCCGTCAGCTTGAACTTGTAGCCCTTGCAGTCGTGAGTTCGCGAGTAAGCCACAAGCTCATAAAAACCTGCAGTGTTGTTTATCTCGTAACAGCCCGTCGCGGCGTTATAGTTTATGTTGTTGAAAGAATCGTAGCCGTAAAGCTTGAGATCGGTGTTGCCGTCAATCGTCAAGGATATGTTGGTGCCCTTCTCGTAAAAATTATCGCCGTAACGCAGATAAGTCGGAGTGTTCGCCACGCCGTTATAAGTTTTGGTTACGTCGAGCGTGATTGTCGTGCCGGGCTTGTAGTAGTTGGTGCCGTTAAACGTGCGGCGGTCACTCGGCGGAGCGTCTGCCGATATTTCTATGCCGTCGTCCAAGTTCAGCTTGTAAAGACGTGTCGCGCCCGTGTTGTCGCCGGTCTCCGAACAATATTCATTGCCGCTGACTGTGCCGCTGTTGTTGCCAACGACCGCGCCGACATAACTACTGCCGCTGACTGTGACATCGGCGAAACTTTCCTTAATCGTGCTATTGATGTTTTTGCCGACAATGCCGCCGACAGAATTAAAGCCGCTGAGTTCGCCGCTGACCGCGCAGTTATCAATCGTGCCATTGTCGTTATAGCCCGCGATGCCGCCGACAAAGTAATCGCCGCTGATATTGACATCAATCAGCGAGACGTTTTTAATCGTGCCGCTGTTGTAGCCGAACAAGCCTACTCGATAATCTTTACCCGTTACCTTGAGGTTACTGATACTGTAGCCTTGCCCGTCGAACGTGCCCTTGAACATTTTACCGTTGCTTTTGCCGATGGGCGTCCAGTTCGCTATTCCGCTCAAATCTATGTCGGTTGTCTGTCTGAACTTCAAACCCGCGCAGTTGTGCCCGCTGTTGACGTAATCGCGGAAGGTTTGCAGGTCTTCAACACTTTTTATCAGATAGTAGCCGTTTTCGAGCGTCAAGCCGGCAATTTCCGAAGCGTTGGCAAGCGTAACCTGCGCGGAGCCGTTGAAAACAAAATTATACGTGCCGTCATCGTTTCGGGTTAAAGTACTGCCTTCGCCCGCAACCAATTTGTAGCCGTCCGCAACTTCGCCGTCAAGTTCAAAGGTCGTGCCCTGCTTGTAATAAGTTTTTCCGTCGAAAGTGAGCTTGGTGCCGCTTACATAGTTCGCCGTGATTCCTTCGGGCAAAGTCAATTCGTCTTCGCTGAAGATTTTTTCGCCCTGAGCCGTGCCGAGTTGCGTCGCGTAGTAAGTCGTGCCGTTTATCGTGACGTTATCGCCGTTGGCAAAGGTGGCGCGAGTAGCATTGCCGTTGATGTCGAGACCGAAGGGAATAAATACGCCGTCCGTTATCGTGAGCGCGCCCGTATTTTCTCCGACAAAGCCGCCAACCTGCGCGGCGTCTCCGCTCTCAACGTAGCCGCTGAATTTACTGCCCGTTATCGTGAGGTTGCCGCTGTTCTTGCCGACAAGTCCGCCGAACGAATCAGTCGAGGTGTTTTTGAGCCGTGCGCTGACCGTGATATTGCGGAGCGTCGTGTTGCCTGTGGTTTCTTTCGCCAAGCCCGCCCCGTCGACGCTTGAATAACCGTAAGCACTGGCATTGGCGATTTCGAGGTTGCTGATTGTGGCGTTGTTGAGCGTCCCGAACGTTATACTGCCGTTAATGAGTTTGTAGCCCTTGCCGTCGATTGTGCCCGCGAAGTTGTTCAACGTGCCGCGTGTCGAGATGTCGCGAGTAAATTCAAACGTCGTGCCCGCGCAGTTGTGAGGGTTGCCTGCCCATTTGCCCGTGCCGTTCACGAAGTCGCAGAGGAGTTGCCAATCGTAGGAAGTCGAGAGCTTGTAATATTGAACATAGCCGTTGCTGTCTTTGACGTAACTCAAGCCCGCAATCCAATCCGTGCCGTCAATCGTAATGCCCGTGCCTTTTTCGTCCAGCGTGAAGGAATAATCGTTGCCGCTGATGAGAGTTGCATTTTTTAAGCCGCTGACTTTGGCATAATTGGCGAGCAAGTCCGCGTTGGTCTTGTCGAGCGTCAAAGTGAACGTCGCGCCGGGCGTGTAGTAAGTTTTGGAGCCGACAGTTTTAACGTTGCCGCCGCCGGTATATTTTGCCGTGACACCTGCGGGCAAGTCGAGCGAATAATATTTTGTCGCGCCCGTTTTGTCGTTGACTCTGACTTTGGAAGTAATATATCCGTTGTCGCTGTAGGTGCCGCCGCTCTTTCTGCCGACGATTACGCCGAATTTGTTGAGTGTGCCGCTTACTGTGACATCGGCAAAGCTGTCCTTAATCGTGCCGCCGCTGTTGTAGCCCGCAATACCGCCGACATACTGACCGCCTTTGATTGTTCCTTCAACTGTGCAATTATCAATCGTTCCGTTGAGGTTGTAGCCCGCAATGCCGCCGACTTCGTTCCCGCCATTGACGTTGGCATTTATCAGCGTGATATTTTGAATCGTGCCGCTCACGTTGTAGCCGAACAAACCGCAAGGCTCTTCGTTGCTGTTTATTTTGAGGTTGCTGATTGTGTGCCCGTCGCCGTTAAACGTGCCTCGAAAACTTCTGCCGTTTTTAGCTATCGGCGTCCAGTTATCAAATTTTTTAAGGTTGAGGTCTTTTGTGAGCTTGAAAGTGTAGCCTTGACAATCGTGAAAGTCGTTGACGTAATCGCGGAAGGCAAGCAAATCGTCTTCGGAGTTGATTAGATAAGTGTTTGTCTCTTTATCAAAGCCGAGCGAGCCGATTTTCGGGAAACCGACGAACTCAACCTTATCCGAATCGCCGAGCACGAGATTATAGACGCCTTCGCCTGTGCGGGTGGCGGAAGTGTTCCCTGCCTTGAACGTGTAGCCGCTGAAGTTACTGCCGTAGCCGTCGGTTGCCGTGAGCGTGAACGTCGCGCCGGGCTTGTAATAAGTTTTTTCGCCGATAGTTATAGTCTCGCCGCTAACGTAAGTAGCCGTGACACCTTCGGGCAAGTTCAATTCGGCAAAGATTTGTTCGCCCTGAAGAGTGCCGAGCGTCTTTGTGCAGAAAGAATCGGTGATGTTGTTGCTGTTGCGTGCAAAGGACGCGGATTGATTTGTATTAACGTCAATCTGCGCGGGCGCGAATAAACTTCCGGTAATTTCGGTTTTGGCAAGATTTGTACCGACGAATCCACTCCAACCGTATGTATTTTGTCCGATAAACGAGCCGTCAAAGGTGCTGTCTTTTATCGTAAGCTTGCCGCCCATAACCGCACTGACAAAGCCGCCGTTAGCTGAGCCGCCGTTATAGGTGCTGTTAATCGTTACGGAGCTTGTGCAGTTGTCAATCGTCGTGTTGCCGTAGCTGTAACCGATTAAACCCGCCGTGCTGTAATTTGACGTTTTAATCGTGCCTGCGACAGTGAGTTTGCTGATATTTGCGCCGTCAACGTAATTAAACAGTGCGCACAAAACGTTATCGGTTTCGTAGCTGACAGTGATTTTTTTGTTGTTGCCGTCGAGAGTGCCCGCGAACTTACTGTTCATCGTGCCGATATGGAAGGTGACGCCGCTGATATTGTCGCCGAGTTTGAACTTGTAGCCCGCGCAGGTGTTGCCCGCCTCCACAAAATCAGCCAAAGCTTGAAGGTCGTTTTTGTCGGCAATGGTGTAAGTGTTCGTCGTGCCGTCGAAGGCAAGCGAGCCGATTTTTGCGTAGCCGTCAAGTTCCAACGCCGCGCCGCCGATTGTGTAGTTAAACGTGCCGTCGTCGTTTGCGGTCAAGCCTTTAAAGCCCGTGATTTTCTCAAAAGTGTCGTTGCTTGCAATGTTGAGCGTGAGTTTGACGGTTGAATCGGGCTTGTAGTAGTCGGTGCCGTCGACCGTGACTTTATAAGCCGCGTTTTCTGGCGTCGCCGTGATACCTGTCGGCAATGTGAGCCATTTAATCGCGCCCGTGTTGTCGCCGACGTTCGAGGCATATTCGTTGCCGCTGTATTTGCTGAAAACGGTGTAGCCGACAAGTGCGCCGACGTTTTCATTGCCGCCGCTGATGTTTGTTGCGGCAAAGGAATTTTTAACGATGCCGTAGTTATAACCGACAAGTCCACCGACCGCTTGATTGCCGCTGATTGTGCCGCTCACCGCGCAGTTTTCTATCGTGCCGTAGTTGTAGCTGACAATGCCGCCGATATTCCAATAGCCGCTAATATTGGCATTAACCAGCGAGACATTTTTAATCGTGCCGTAGCTTTTGCCAAACAAGCCTTGTTGATCGCCGCCGTTCGTTATGATGAGGTTGTTTATCGTGTGGTTGCCGCCGTCGAACGTGCCTTTGAAATATTTATTTCCATTGCCGATTGGCGTCCAGTTGTCTATGCTGTCGAGGTTAAGGTCTTCCGTGAGCTTGAAAGTTAAACCCGCGCAGTTGTGCCCCGCGTTGACATAATCGCGGAACTCAGTCAGTTGCTCCTTCGTGGCGATTGTGTAGGAGTTATCGCTTGTGTCGAAACCGAGCGAGCCGATTTTTGCGTAGCAATCCAATTCCAAGCGCGTGCCGATTGTGTAATTAAACGTGCCGTCGGAGTTTTTGGTCAAGCCCTTTATGCCCGTGATATACGCAAATTCGTCGTTGCTTGTTTCGGTGAGCGTGAGCTTAAAGGTTGCGTCTTTCTTGTAGTAAGTCGTGCCGCCTAAAGTTACCGCGTCGCCGCTTACAAGTTCAGCCGTGACACCTTCGGGCAAGTTGAGCGCAAAAACTTGTTCGCCCTGAACAGGTTTAAGTCCGATATTATCTCTGAAATAAGAATCGGTGATGTTGCCGCCGTTGCAGGCGAAGTTCGCGGAGTTGTTTGTGGTTAAACTAAAACCTTTCGGCGCGAATAAACCGCCGCTAATTTCGGTGTCGCCACCGTTCCAACCGACGAACCCGCCCCAATGTGAAGTTTTTTGTCCGATAAACTTTCCGTTAAAGGTGCCGTTGCTGATTGTGAGCTTGCCGCCGTCAACCGAACCGACAAAGCCGCCGTGATTGCCCGCGCCGTTAATGGAGCTGTTAATCGTGACGGAGCTTGTGCAGTCGTCAATCGTCGTGTTGCCGTAGCTGTGACTGATTAAACCTGCCGCAAATTTCTCGGACGTGTTAATCGTGCCCGCGACAGTGAGCTTGCTGAAAGTTGCGCCGTCAACGTAATTGAACAATGCGCCGCCGTCGTCGTAAGCAACGGTTATCGTCTTGTCGTCGCCGTCGAGAGTGCCCGCGAACTTTGAATCAGCCGTGCCGATATGGAAGTTGACGCCTTCGATATTGCCGCCGAGTTTGAACTTGTAGCCCGCGCAGGTGTTGCCCGCCTCGACAAAATCAGCCAGAGCCTTAAGGTCGGTTGCGTTGTTAATGGTGTAAGTGTCCGTGCCGTCGAAGGCAAGCGAGCCGATTTTGGGAAAGCCCTCAAATTCAAGCGTCGTGCCGATTGCGTAGTTAAACGTGTCGTCGGAATTTTTGCTTGCGCCCTTAATGCCCGTGATTTTATGCCAGTTGTCGTTGGATGTCGTGTTGAGCGTGAGCTTAAAGCTTGCGCCTTCCTTGTAATAAGTTTTGTCGCCGATTGTGACGGTTTCGCCGCTCGAAAAAGTGGCAGTAACTTCTGCGGGCGCGTCGAAGTCATAAACGCGGGTATTGTTTTTGGTTGCTCTTGAGTTATCCCAACCGATCGCGTTTGCATTGCTGTGAAAGGTGTTGTCGCTTACAAGCGTTAAGGTTGAGGTATTATAGCCGACAACGCCGCCGACGTCTCCATTGCCGTTGACTTGTGCGTCGACCGTGCAGCCGGTGACGTAACCTTTGTTGTTGCCGACAATGCCGCCGACAGATTGATAACCGCTGATATTGCCCGTGACTGTGCAGCCGCTGACTGTGCCTTTGTTCGTGCCGACAAGCCCGCCGATATTATTTGCGTCGCGTTTCGTGATGTCGACGTTGAGGAGCGTGACATTTTTAATCGTGCCGCTGTTGTAGGCGAACAAGCCTTGACACCAATCTCTGCGATTGATTTTCATGCCGCTGATTGTGTATTCGGAGTTGTTGCCGTCGAAGGTGCCCGCGAAGGAATTATATTGGTCGCCAATGGGTTGCCAGTTCGCGACGCTGCTCAAGTCGATGTTCGCCGTGACAATGAAATATTTGCCGTAGTAGTTGTTGCCGCCGTTTACGTCGTTTGCGAGCTGCTGCAGGTCTTCGACGCTTGCAATTTGGTAGGGATTCGTCTGCGAGCCGTCGCCGCCGCCAAACGCGCTGTCGAACCTCTGCAGGTCGAACTTAAAATCATTCATAACAAAGACTTTATTCTTCATGATTATGAAACCTCCTTTGTACTTGTCGCGACTTCCTTGTCCGCGTTGTGGCTAATAATATTCGTTCGCGCAACTTATCGATTCATTCTACCACGCATTTTTATTTTGAGACTGACCACTTTTTGCAAAATCCGCCCACTTTTTCGGAGCGGCGTCTCAGATGTGTATGTCCAGCTCGTAGCCGATAAGATTAGTCACTACATTTGCGATTTTCTTTTTCTCAGAGTGGATTACAGGCGGCTCATCAGGAATTTTTTCCTCTGCAGGCGGCTTTTCAATCGGCGATGCAGTCGGTTCTGAAATTTCTTCCGCCAACGGCTCAATTTCTTCGACTTGCGGAGCATTTATTTTCTCAATCACTCCCAAGAGCTTGTCGGCTGTCGTCAACACGAACGGGATAGTCGAAAATCTTTCGTCAGACGAAATAAACTTTATAATCTTAAATCCATTTATAAATTCCATGTCCGCACAGGCGATTATCAAGTCAAAGTCCGTTTCGCGCAGAAATTTCGTTGCGTCGTCGAAATTGGCGGCTGTCAATGCCTCATGATCAAAATTTTCTTCGATTAGCTCTTTCATGCCGCACAATTCGCTTTCATCGTCGCCGATTAGCAAAATCTCTTCCGAATGTATCTCCGACAACTTTTTTTCGACGCGCTTAATCAAATCTGCCGGCATGAACGGTTTTTTTATGTAATCCGTCACATCGAGAGCCATTGCCCTTTGAATCAAATCTTTTTCGACGGTCGCCGTCAACATCATGACGGGAACTTTTTTTATACGTTCGTCTGCGCGAATTTCCGACAAAGTTTCCATGCCGTCCATTTCCGGCATTAAAATATCGAGTAATACCAGATTCACGCGCTCATTACGTAGAATTTCCAGTCCGTCGACGCCGCTCGCCGCGCATATCACTTCGCACGACAATTTTCTCTCCAAAATCATCTTCGCAATTTGCAAATTCATTTCATCATCGTCGATTACCAATATTTTTTTCTTCCGCATACCTTTCACTCCCTAAAAAATCTTTTCACACTCGAATTTTATTCTGACTGCCAAATTTCCCTCAAGTCGCGATAAAATTCTGTCCCGCACGATTTCTGATTCAGATTCACTCGCATTTCTATCGCCTCCGCGCCGCTCGTCGCCGTAACCACCTCATATTTCGTAGCCAATATACGCCGCGCAAGCATTATCATCATCTCATCATCGTCCACAATTAAAATTTTGCTCATATTTTCCTCCAACGTTTCAATTCTCATATTTTGGAATTGGTCTTTTGCGCCTCCAAAATCACTTTCAAAACTCATTTCAGCTCTCGTCGAGCCATTTTTTTCTCCAATCGGATTTTTTCGTATGAACTCATCATTTCTCCGTGATTCGCAAGGATTTCCTCGATTTTTCCGTCCTTCGCTGCCATTTCCATACTTTTTGCCTGCTCACTCAACTTTTCCGCGCCGATTGACAGCGATGTTGACTTCAAAGCATGTACGAGTATCTGATAATTCTTCCAATCAGCCGAATCGAACGCATTTTGTACTTTTTCAGCGCGTTTGGCGTCCGTGAACGTCTCTAACATCTGCGTTAAGAAACTTTTGCTGTCCATGCAGTATTTCAACGCCGTTTCAAGGTTTATTTCGGGGCATATCTCCGCAAATTTCTTTTTTTCTCGCTTACTGAACTCGTCTTCGCCTATTTTTTCTTCTTCAACAATTTTTTCTTGCCCTTCGACCTCAAACGAAACAATTTCGGCGGGCAAATGCCTCTCCAATACCGATTCAAGCTCCGAAACGTCTATCGGCTTGCTCAAATAGTCGTCAAAGCCCTCGCGCAGGTAAATTTCTCGCATTCCTGCCATTGCGCTCGCCGTCAACATTATTACTCGCGTCTTTTCGCTCAAAATTTTTTCTCGTCGCATGATTTTTAACGTCTCGAAGCCATTTAGTCCCGGCATCATGTTATCAAGAAAGATTATATGGTAAAAATTCTTTTTCGCGAGTTCAATTCCAGCTTTTCCGCTCTCCGCAAGGTCGGGAACTATTAAATTCCGTTTCAAAAGCCCGCTGATGACCTTCAAATTCATATCGTTATCGTCCACAGATAAAATTTTCGCCTTTTCAGCCGTCAAATATCTTTTTTCTGCAATTTTGTCCTCTGTTTTCTGTTGATGAGCCGTGTAATCGCCTATCGGTGTCTTATCTATCACTTTTTGACGCAGTTTGAACGAAAATTCCGAGCCGTGACCGTATTCGCTTGCAACTTCCAGCCGACTGTTCATCATTCCTAGCAATTTTTGTACTATCGCAATGCCTAAACCAGTTCCTTCAATGTTTCGGTTCTTTTCTTCGTCCAATCTCTGGAATGATTGAAATAATTTGCCCATATCTTCGGCGCGAATACCAATTCCCGTGTCTTTTACGCTGATTTTTAGCTCCAACGTATCAGAATCTACCTCTTTGCCGCTGATTTTCAACTTAACCGAGCCGACGTGCGTATATTTAACCGCGTTCGTTAAAATGTTCGTAATTATTTGCCGCAAACGCACATCATCGCCATATAAACTGCGCGGCAACGTCGAATCTATCTCCATTTTGAACTCCAAGCCCTTTTTACGCGCCTTTTCCGAAATCATATTGCTTAAATCGTCTATCAGCGTCGGAATTTCGTAGCGCACGGGCACAATTTCCATTTTACCATCCTCAATCTTGCTAAAATCGAGAATTGAATTGATTAAAGTCAACAAAGTCCGCCCTGCACTCTGAATATTGCTCGCGTAGTCTAAAATTTCTTCCGATTTACTTTCGCGCAGTATCATTTCGTTCATTCCGAGCACTGCATTTATCGGCGTGCGGATTTCGTGGCTCATTTGCGCTAAAAATTGCGATTTCGCCTTGCTTGCCGCCATTGCCGTATCCGATGCCGCTTTTAATTGCCCGTTGACCGAGTCTTGCCACTTCAACAGCCGATTTATCAGCGCGTTCACAATTAAAATACAAATTACAAGCAAAATCATGAAGAAAACGCCGAGTAAGATATTATTCCCGTAAATATTCCACCAATTATTTGCTACGACGACCGTAAAGTTGGAAGTTTTATTTTTTTTCGCAAGGCAAGCAACAAAATCGCCCGTATAATCACGAAAAGTACCGACTTCGACGCTTGAATAAATTTTTCCGTATTCCGTGCCAAAAATATCAGTCATGCGGCTCATTGTCAGCTGATAATTGTTATTCGGGTGATTTATTATGATTCCATTGCGGTCAACGAGAAATGCGTAGCCATCTTTAGTGTAACTTTCGCCTAAAACCTGCGTCAATCGGTCAATGTAAAAATCAATGCCGAAAATCCCTAAAAACTCGTTATTATCGCCGTAAACAACCTGCGCGAGCGTCACGCAATACAATCCTGTCTGCGCGTCGTAATATGGAGCCGAAACGCTGAATCCGTCCGCAGATTTTTCCGCATCTATGTACTAAGGGCGAGTTTCGGGGCTAAAATCGGGCGGCGGCACCCAACCGTTGTTCATTATTACTTTATGCTCTTTATAAGGGTTCGTCATGTAGCAAACCGAGATTTCTTTGTAATTTTTCGCCAATCCGTCCAAAAATTTCACTGCCGAAGTATAATCGTCCATAAATTCGGGGTGTTTGCTTATTAAATTCGCGAACATACTCAAAATACTGCGCTGTTTTTCAATCCAATTCGATAATTGGTGCTCGTAAGTGTCAACTTCGCGGTGCATTTTCGTATCGCCCCAATTTATCGTCGTTGAAAAGCAAATTCCGAACGCCAATGTCATTGCACAGACCAAAACCGCTATAATTCCTGTCCTTGCGTAGCGGCTGACCTTCGATAACTCCGCATCTTGGAAAATTTTCTCCGATTTTAACTTCTTTTGGTCGCTAAAAACCATTGTCGAGAACGAAAACAGATTATTCAGCATGTCTGAGAGTTTCAAAGCCGATTCTCGGACTTGCGCGGCACATTCGGCGGGGTCGGCATCACTTTCTACTGTTTTTGTGCTTGATAAGTCCAAAATTCTGCGCAAAGGGTTACGCAATTCGTGTGAAAGCCGCGATAAAAATTCTTCCTTGACTCTTAACGCATTTTCGGCGCGTAAACCTTTCCTCATCGCGTTCAGATAGAAAAAAATAATCGCCAACATCATCAGTAGGCTTAAAAGCGTTGTAAATATGATTTGAACGTAACTTTTTTTGTAAAATGCCCAATTATCTATGCTTAAAATCATGTACCAGCCGTTATTCGTCGCCGAACTGAAAATTGTATGCTCGCTACCGTCAATTTCAG
Source organism: uncultured Selenomonadales bacterium (assembly GCA_946406415.1). Taxonomy (GTDB): domain Bacteria; phylum Bacillota; class Negativicutes; order Selenomonadales; family Selenomonadaceae; genus Quinella. Next base: position 27,752 of record CAMJKR010000002.1, read on the forward strand.
CCGTAAAACTCTCGTGTTGTGTCATTTGCACAATTCGATTTAAAATACTCTCGTATTCGGGCATATTATCAGATATTTTCTTGCCGACGAGACTCATATCCGTATAACCGATTATCATTCCGCTTTTCGTCACGATTAGCGAATTTCTGTTGCCAATATCCGCCATTCGATTGATTAAACTTTGCACTTCCGAAAGATTAAAGTCCAATGCGACGACCGAACGCCCGTCCGACAGCACTTTTGACATCGTATAGCACATTGCGCCCGTCATCGCGTCGATATACGGTTCACTTATGTAAATTTTTCCTTGATTTTCCAACGCGCCCTTGTACCAGAGCCTTTCCGTCGCGTGATATTCCGGCGGCATTGCAAAATCGGGAATTATCGTCCAATCTTTCTCGCCGACGTAAATATATGTGTTAAAACAGACGCCGTTCATCGATTCTTTCTGTTCCCGCTTGCGTTTATAGAAAAATTCTTCCAATTCAGCCCGCGTCGCACCAGATTTTATCATTTGCTCCGATTCCATTGCCATTCTCAGCGTCGCGTCTTCCGACATTTGTAGCGTTCCTTGAAAATCGCTCCGAATTACTTCAAGTTGCGTGTGTCCTATCTCTTCCGTTTGATTCGACGTAATTTCAAATATCAACCGGTCGTTTAGCACTATCACCAACAAAAATATCGCCGTTATCGCCGTGATTATCGCGAAGTCTGAATGTTTCCCGCGTTTTAGTATCTGCCAGTCCTTAAGATTCATACTTCCAAAATATTTTTCATCATTATACATTGCAACGAATCATTTGGACTGCTCACTTTTCGCGATTTCCGCCCACTTTTTGTCCAACGCTTTTATTTCAATGGCTTGTATGCTTTAATTAACTTACTCTGACACTACTTTACTACCAACTAAAAAAGTCGGGCGATTTTCTGCCCGACTTCACTCGACAGGTGATTTTTCATGAATATAGCCATCGTGGACGACTTATCAGACGATTTACTCGCCGCCAAAACTTTTTTGACAAATTACCTCGCTAAAAATTTCGCTGAAGTTGCTACTAACGTCCAAATCAAAACTTTTTCCAATCCCGCAAACTTTTTAAGCGTTTTCAAGCCCGAATCTTTCGACTTACTGATTCTCGATATTTTTATGAAGCCGTTAAACGGTATTCAAGTCGCTCAAATTGTTCGCAACCAAGACAGAGATGTTTCTATCATATTTTTGACGACCAGCGAAGATTTTATCCTCGAAGGCTATAAAGTTTTCGCTGTCGGTTACTTTCTCAAGCCACTGAGCGAAAACCTCGACCAATTTGCCAAAACTTTTCAATATATCTTCCCAAAACTCGTTGATAACCAAAAAAAATTGTCTGTTCGCGTCGACAGCGGAGAAATTCTCGTTCCATACAAGAATATTCGCTACATCGACCTTGATGAACGCCACAAATTGCAAATTCATCTGCCGAACAAACAATTTTCTGCCAATATGACTTACGACGAGTGCTTTAACGTCCTAAAAAATGATTCGCGCTTCGTCGAATGCTATCATCGAATACTTTTGAACATGAATTTTATAAAACTCATGGACGCCGAAGACTTTATCTTGACTGACGACACCAAAATTCCTATCAGCAAGCGCAAAAGTAAGGAATCCAAGCTTAAATACATGAATCACTTGATAAATCTCAACTCTGCCAATACATGGTGACCTTAAAAATCCCTCCCGACTGTTCAAAATCTGTATAGGCGTCGTATTTCTCCGAAAAAAGCTTAATCGACGCCATACCAAGCCCGTGACCTTCCTCCGAAGTTCGTGGGTAATTTTTTTCGTCAAATATTACTTCCTCGTCAATGAAATTTTCAATTTTGAGCACGCATTGACCGTTCACAGTCTGAATCGCGATTGAAATTTGTTTCTGCGACGAATTTTTTTGTCGAGAGCTTGCGTTTATGGCATTTTCTAGTAGATTCGAGACTAGCAACGCGAAGTCGCCTTCATCAATCGAAATTTCCGACGGCAAATTGATTTTATGATTTATTTTTATGCCCAATTTCTCGGCGCGGCTAATGTAAACACTCAACGCGGCATTTATCAGCGGTTGCGAGCAAAAATTTTTAACTTTAGTCTTGTCAAGCAATTTTTCTTCCTTGCCGATATAATTTTTTGCTTCCTCAAGTTTGCCCTCCTGCAACATCAGATAAATTATTCGGAAATTGTGTTTCAAATCGTGGCGCATAACCAAAATTTGTTCGCGACTTTCCTGCATGATCCGATTATATTCACTCAGAGCGGTTAATTGCTCCTTCATCAGCCGAAAATTTTGCTTCGCGAGCTTTTCTTCCTGTAATTTCTCGTTCGTCTGCAAAATATAGCGATAGAAGAAAAAAAACACGAACGGCAGATAGAATCTGGAGAATCTTTCCTGCCAAGAATGGATTAACGGCTCCTGCGACCAAAGGAGAGTTACACTTAACGTCATTATAATCGGCAAAAACGCGACCGCAACTCCGTAATCGACGAAAAATCTTCTTGGCGGAAGTAAATCCACAAAATAACGCCACTCAAGCGGCAAACATACTGCGAAAAGTAACAAATATATTATTGCGTGGGAAAAAAGTATTTCGTGTTCGGTGTAGAAGAGCAACACTATAGTTATCGCGGAAAAATTATGCAATATTATGCTCCAAACCCGCGACATCCCGAAAATAAAGACGTGTTGAAGAATACTTCGCCGAACAATCAGCATAAAAATTACCAAGTAGGGTATCCAGCCCAACATCAACAGCCTTTTATAGACGTAAGCAGTAATTCCGCAGTGTTCAAAGACTAAAATACTCCCGACACAGCTTATCATTCCGCAAGCCAGCATTCCGAGCAGTAAATTTTTTCGTTCAGCGTGCGTCATTCCTTTGTGAAACGGAATATACATCAAATAAAAATCGGAAAGCTGAATCGACATGACGAGCAGAGCCAAAGGTATTGACATTTCATTTCTCCGAAAGATTTTATCATAACGATTATAGCACAAAAAACGTTCTGCTCCTAACAACTTGTATTTAAAGAATCGCGGATTGCTTTCAACGCTCGAATGGTTTCGTCAAGCTTTGTATCGGCGACGGTCTGAATCAGCGTAGAGATTTCGTCCAGTAATTTTTGCGTTTCTGCACGTTTCTTTTCCAACTCGACACGGAGATTTTCTTCGTCAGCAAAAGATTGAATCGACTCATCGGAGACGACATCAACACTCTCGTCACTATCCTCCGTTGGTGTCAAATTCGATTCGGAATTTTGTATCGGCATGGATTCACTCTCGATAATAATATCCTCTTCACTCTCGCCGACACTTTGAATTTGCTCGGCTACTTCATCCTCCACAGCGAAAAGACTAAGCTCATTATCTTCTGTTGCAGAAACCTCTTTGCTTTTGGTTTCTTTCCACTGTTTGACAGCCTGCTGAACTTGCCGCGCAGATTGAGTTTCGACCGGACTGCCTGCTTGCGCTTGTGCCTCGATAAAAGCTTCTTCGTCGCCTTCCGGCAATGCCAACATTTTTATCAGCGTTGTAGTCGTCAAATCGGAAATCGATTTTCGATTTCCAAAACGTTCCGCTATCGCCATAAAATTTCGTGCAGTACGATCTGTCCACTCAAATTCTTTCTCAAGCCAATCAGTCCAGCCACCGTGTCCGATTTCTTTCTTTGCCGCGATAAGCTCAAAACCGATTTCGATAATGCCGCGTTGAACATCAGCCTGCAGGCGACGGATTCGCTCGGCACGGATTTCTAACGTTACCGGTTGAGAAGATTCAATCGGCAACTCAATCAGCTCGGTAGCACTATCATCGCCTTCAGGCTCCCGCGTAGGTTTATCATCAACGACAGGCTCAATCGGTTGCTCGACCACGTCCAACTCACAAAAGTTACCGTGCTTAACGAGCTGATAATGCTCTCCATCGTCTCCCACGACCTCAAAGGGAAACTGCGACAGGAACTGCCGCACTCGATTTAAAAACTCTATATCCTTATTCGTCATCAAGTCGGAGATAAGTGACTCGGTGTCAGCAATATTCAGTTTCTCGTGTAATTCTCGACGCAAGACAGGTGCGAAGTCGTGTTGACCGTTGCTGATTTTTTCCGCGTGCAATAATATCGTGTTGTAGTCGGCACGTGAAATTTCCGCCACTTTATTCATAGCGCATTCCTCCTTACATTGAACAACATTGTTCAATTTGCTATTACTCTCTTCATAAGTAGCTTTGGCAGAATCATAAGCTTGTTGGTAAAGCTCCTGCAAATAGTGCGGTAATCTTTCTACTAACGCCCCAAAATGATACAAAAGAACCTCGCCGACAAGCGACACGACGACAGAAAACACTGCGGCGGTTGAGCAATACAGCGTATCGAACAGCTCTTTGTTTCCTTCGTATCTAAGTCCCTCTCTGGCAAACTCAAGAGCAAGTCCAGATACATAAGGACGTTCCTCTTTAAAGCGCATATGGGCAATAGAATAATCATCGGGCGGCGTAGAATAACCTTCAAAAATTTGATTGACGGCAATGGAGAACGTTTTGTTCATGCCGTCTCCTTCAAAAAGAGAATAATCGCATTCCTTCTGACGGGCGTCGGTGGCGTTCATCAAGCCCAGAATAATCCTAAACGTAATTTGGTCGTCCTCGTCAATATGATGTGATTCAGCTTTTTTCAAAGTGCCAGCGACGAATTTTTTCAACGACCGCCAATGATTTTTATTGATAGCATCCATAAAGTTTCTCCTTTCAGCTATCGCAACGTAGTAACGTCCTACAATGCGCCTGCGCAGGGCGATATTGACAACAATTATCAACGCAGCTCGCGGGGGTTACATTTGCAACATCCTACCTTAAAAAGAGTAATCTAAAGCAAGTCGGAACGTCAGATAATTTTTGACGCCAACGGAATTACGGAGTCGGAAGTATTTTTTTAGAGAGCAAGTCGTCAACAGAATTGGGCGGGCGCGGCAAAGCAGTCGGGTCGTCGCACAAGGCGGAGACACCTAACTCAACGAGCTTTTCTTTCACCCAACGGGACAACGCTTCATAACCTTCAGCGGCTTTTTGACGCAACTGCGGAATCAGGAAGTTCCGATAAAACAGGCGCAGAATCTCAAAATCCATGTGCGCAATAACTTTACTCGGCGGCAATTCGCAAGTCACAGGATTTTTATCGGGATGCGCGGCAAAATACTCGTTGATTTTCTTGATAATCGGGCGGGAGAACTGCAACGCCGGCAAGCCCTTCGTCGCGATTGCATATTCCGTCCACAAGTCAATATTCCCGGCACTAACCTCACGCAACAAGTCAAACGGAATCTTGCTGTTCTTGATAACGTTCGCCGAGACCTCTTTATCTATACCGTAGACATGCAGATGGTCGTAACCTTCAATCTTATCCAGATAAATGCTGTCCTTAACGGGACGAAGTTCACCTTTACGCTCACCCTTGTTGTAGCGGCTAAAATGCAGACCATGCGCCTCAAACGCGGGCATATACGACGGGTCAATCTCTTCGCCGAATTCTTTCTTGAACTGCGCGGCGACAATCTCAACCCAGTCATTCTTCAGTTGAGATTCCATGTCGGAAACGGTTCCAAACTTACCCTTCGGCACGAACAAAATCACATGGAAGTGCGGATGCCAACCTGCATTCGGCAAAATCTCACCATCGGGAGTAATTAATCCGTCGTTAAGCGTGATTTCCAAGCGGCGGACATAACCTTGCAAGTCCATCGCCGCCCGACGCTTCCTCGCAGACCAACTGGACACAAAGAAATTATCCCACGAGTTCTGCAAGACATTGAGCAAGTTCTTCAAGTGATGCCAGCGGTGGAAGATTGTCAGCGTCATCATAAAAGGCACACAATCGTTCAAATACGCCCACGCAATCGCCTTCTGGATACGCAACCGCCATTTATACAATTCTTTTGGCGCGTCGACGGGGTCAAGCCAAATGGAGTGTGACCGACAAATATCATCAAGCCGGACACTGGTATTACCATTCTTCTCAGACGCAACAACATCAACGTAGTCGTAACGGAATAAGTCTCTTGCGGTTGGGATTTCGGGGGATTTAAGAACCTTCTCGGCGTCAAAGAACAGCGAGTCATTATCCCGCACGGAATCATGCAGATATTGACGATACCACGGAGAATTCTTCCAATCAATAGACTTCGGGTCAATACCGCGCTTACGCAAACGCGCAGTCAACGGCAACATAGATTCGTGCGCAAACTTCAATGACGGAAACAAATCAAGCAAAGTTTCAACGACGCGATGTTCTTGGTTCCATTCACGACGCCAATCCAAGCCCAACAACGAGTCAAAATCTTCAACGGAACGCAAGGCAAGATACAATTTCGCCCGCCTGAGCATTTCAAACGACTGATTGCGCTCCAAAATCTTCGCGCCAAGCAATGCGTCGGGGAGTTCGACGAAAAGTGGGGCACCCGCAGGACAGGTTCTATAGTTCCGAGACCTCTCCGGGTTCAAATTTTGAACGCCGACGCCCAAGCGAGAGCGTCGCTTACTATTATAAGTATTTTTTTCAAATAAACTAAGTATCCGTTTTCTAAAGTTCATAAAGGTTTCCTTCATTGCCACGACGCTCTCACCTCCTTGCCACGTAACGAAAAAGGCGACACTCACCTTTTCCCAGTGAATGTCGCCTTTCTCTGCTTTACAAAAACCTCGTAAAGCTTTATAATCAGTTCAGTTCTTTGATAAAAATCATCTGAACCCGTAGCCGTGAGTCGTTTCTGAGTGGGTGCTGGCGGCACTCACGAGGAGTTAAGACCTTCGGGCGAATGATTTGGGCATTCACCGGTTGAAGCTCTGCAAGTCTCGTAAACTTGCAGGGCTTTCGCGTTTCTATGCTATAAAATCACTCCTAAAATTGTTATGTGTATTCGTTGCTCTAATGATAAACTTTTTCTCTGGAAAAAACAATACCTTAAACAAAAAAAATCCTGTATCGTCGTGAGGCGACGGTACAGGAAAAATTATCGTTGAATTTCTCTTTGCAATGTCGATTGTACTTCCTCTTGAATTTTCTCAGAAGCCAAAATCCATTCCAGAGAATCATCCCTGTAAAGATTGTCGTCAACGCCGCGCTCTGCCGCCAGTTTCTCTGCCATTTTTTCTGCGCGACCGGAGTACGCCGTCTGGTAGCCCGTCAAATACTCTTCCAACTCATTCTTTTCGACCATAAGCTCATACAACTCCGGCTTATTCGTTTTCAGATATTCTTCGCGAAGATGCCCCCATACTCCACAAAATTTTTCTTCCAAAATCTTCACCTCCCGCAAGCTCTGACTTCTTGCATAATCTCTTTCCCGTAATTTTTATTTTGGCGACCAAGCGGACTCAGGTCTTGTATTACCTGTTCAACTGTGGCGGACGAATATTTTTTACTCAATTCTTTTGCTGACTCGATGTCGAATCGTTTTTGCTTTGTCGGTGAATATTCGTATGGCGAATGAAGTGCGGTTGTTAAAATTTTGTAGCCCGTAGAGTTTTTTGACGCTTTGCCGTCTTGCATACTGCAGACGTTTTCATCAATCCGCGTAACAAAGGCTTTGAACTGTTTACTCGACAACGTAACTGCCGGATATTTCTCGCGTACCTCTTTCGCTTTGAAAAATTTCTTAACGCCGTCGAGCAATTTTTGAGTAAATGCGGCTAGCCTGCCCGCTAAGCTCCGATTTTCTTTTGAAATTTTTTCAAGGACGCGCCGACCCGTCTTCATGTCGGCAAAAGCATCGGCAAGCATTTCTTCCATTACCTTCGACTTGCTCATTTTCGGCTGTTTGACCGCTTGGCGATAATCTTCTATCTGCTGAGTGCTAAAAATTTCGTGACGTTCAACATGAGCAAGAATATCCTCGTAAAGTTCCGGCTCGTGCTTTTTCATCACATGAAAAGCTTCATGCCAAAACGCCCAATCCAACGATGTTTCTGTCTTCCCGTTCAGATACATGATGTCTCTGTCGTCGTCATATCTGCCGTGTAATTCCGGCGTACCGTCAAAATGGATATATAATATAAAAGTGGACACAAAAAAAGACGTATATTAGTGGACACGAA
>CAMJKR010000003.1 GCA_946406415.1 uncultured Selenomonadales bacterium
TGCTCTCTTCGACAAATTCGACCGCTAACTTTTCTTACTTACACAATTTACTTGAAACTACCTGATTCTTAAAGTTGAAAAATTTGAGTTGCGTACAAAAACTCATAGTTGCAGAAATTATTTCGATAAAATTTTGAATTTGATAGGTCTCGTATCGCACAAGTTATAAATATGGAGCTACAAAACGCTTCCAAATTGATTTTTTCCTTCGTGAGATAATATTGTGCTTGAAGTTTTTCACCATTGGAAGACCATTGTCGGCTGTTGAAGTCAATAACCCGTTTCTGATTCTCTGATTTTTCCCACTGGTATCGCGCTAAATCTTTTTCGTATGTTTTCTGTTTCGCTTGTAATTTCTTGAATCCGTTGTGAACAAAAATATTCTTCGCCCTAATTATTGCTTCAGCCGAACTCATTCGTTTAAGCATCAATGCGTAATATTTAGACGTTGCTTTCTCATGTTCGTATTGCAAGGAGCGGCACTGCTGAAACAAGCTGTCTCGGACTTCTTTTGCTGTAAACGTCGTTTGAGGTGTTTCGCGTACTTTGAGCTTGCTCCGCAAAGCGTCAACATTTTTTAGAATGGATTCGCTTGCTTTCTTCAATTCCTCCAATACTTCAAGATTTCTTTGTAAAATGCCGTGAACGACCAACTCAACATTTTTGCGCCGATAGGAATTTTGTAATTTTTCTTCTATCGCGCAATATTGAGCGTGGTTCCGCGAAAGAAAAAGCCGCAAGTCAGAGATTCTTTTCTCCATTACTCTTTTTATCGCTCGAAATTCTGCCTGACTTTCTTTGTATGTTTCCGGCAGTGCGGAGAGTTCACGCAAGAGTTTTTCTAAATTGAATTCCTGTCCCAGTCTGTTTCTGTAGTCGAGAATAAATTTGTGATCCGCTGGTATTAGATATTGTCGTTCAGCTTGCTCTTTGGCTCTATCTACTCCAACAAAGTATCTTTTCACTTCCTTGATTCGTTCAAGTCCGGATAGAATGGCTTGATTCAGAGTGCGCAATGATTCGTCGTTCAAATTCGCCGATTTATATGCTTGAGAGTTCATGAGAGCAAAAGTGGAATACTCCGCTTGTCTGACCAACAGTTTCGTCTCAAATTCTGTTGCCATTTTCTGATGAAGGTCGGCTAGAAACAGTACGTGTTGTTTACTTTGAACGTTTCGGCGGTATTTCTTCAAGTCTCTGGAAGATTCGTTTTCTTCTTGTAGCGGTAATATTCCGATGTACGATTCGGGCATTCTCTTATACAAGTTGGCAAGAAAGTCATCGCCATCTTTTTCCGCCGTTTCTTGTTGTGCTTTCAGCGTTCTATGGTCAACATGAATTGAAAAACCATTTTTCGCGAGTACTTCATTCTGGATTCTTGCGAAGTCTTCCCGAATTTCATACAGATATTTTTTGTCGTGCCATTTAGGGTCTTTAGGAGCACCATGTTCGCGCCGACGTTCAAAACTTGCGACTTGCTCTCCTTTAAGCGGTTTGGCGGCTCGGCGAAAATATTTGCAAGCAGGACGTTCTTGGATTTTTTCCACGTCGTCAATAAGTCGCTCGGAAAACATTATATGAACATGAGGGGTACGTTCGCCAGATAATTCTCCTTTTTTGTCGTGCATTGCATAGGCATAATAGTGGTTTGCCAGATGATTAGCGATGAACTGGTCAACGATTGAGCGATTTTGCTCCAGAGTCAATTCGTTAGGCAAAGACAACTCAATTTCTTTGTAGCGACGATTGCCTTTATCCGCATAGCGGGTCGCCGCCGAGAAAAATTTTTGAGGCGAGCCTTTCGCCCATTTGGGTAGTTGATTGCCCTTAAAGACACAATCATCCTTGTTGCTATGCGCTCCTTCGCGGTTGATATAATCGGCATGGGCATTGCCTTCTTCGCGCAAGATGTATTCAACGTGACGTTTTGCCGATACTTTTTTCCCAGTAGACTTGGTGTCGTTCTTTATCCTCAGATGAAAAGTAGCCATGAAAAAACCTCCTTTGCCTTATTCTGGCACAAAAGGAGGCTTCCAAATTCTTATCTTTTTGCGTTTTTCATTCCGAAATTTAGGTTAAAAAATTGAGTGAGTAATTTTTGGCACGAATTTTTATAGTTCAATTTCAGCTTGAGATTCAGCAATTGACTTGCCGTCTTGCAAAAATTTTATGCTGACGATTTCATCGACCTTGGTGGTCTCGGCGTGATAAACAATTTTTTGCCCCCCATGTCCGCGATAAATGTTAATTCCGTTTTTCTCCTTCATGAAGTTATAATAAACGTTGCGATAACGAAATTCTATGTCGTCCCAGTTGGCAAGCATTTTTTTGAATGCGTCAAGCGACATTGTGGCGACGGTGATTGGATTTATGATTTGAATCCGCTTGAACTGTGAGACGCAACGGGTTCGAGCTTCGTCATCGTAGATTCGTAATTCGTCGTCATTTTTTGCCAACCAACAATTGCCAGGAAATTTAGTGAGCACTTCGGATGTGCGATTATCGTCGCTCTCGGTAATTTCAAACCACTGAAAATCATTCCAGAAAGGTCCGAACTCAAACGGCTCTTGCATTGGCGCGGAAGAAAATTCCTCTTTTGGCGTGTAAGTCCCGATATTTTTCCAGCGATCATTGAAAAACGTAAATGTTCCGCAACGAGCACACCGCCAAGCATAGAAAAAAATTCCGTCATGTTCAATCTCCAAAAAGTCGGCAGTTAAATTTTCCTCCTCAAGTGCCCGCCAATCGTTCAACCGACAAAAAACATGCTCAATCGGTGTTGTACCTTCGGGCTCGCCGTGATAACGAATTTGATATCCGCAAAAACCGCATCCACAAACAGCCATAACTATTCCTCCTGTTCCAAAACACGAATTTCAATGCCAGATTCGCCGCGAAACCAAAATTCAACAGGGAAATGAACTTGATTTTTACGTTTTGCTTCTTGATAACCTTCATTAATCGCGTTGAAACCAATTTCAAAGCTGGCATGAGACGATATTATGATAATTTTAGCGGGAACTTGATCATCTTCGGAGCGATGTGCTAATTCATTTTCAATTTGTCTGGATGCGTGCTTGATTTGCTTTGAAATGGTGCCGGGCTTATCTGAACCGATTCCCTTAACCTCAGCGAGAAAATTAAAATCAACAAGTAAATCTGGTCGACTGTAATATTCATGCAAAAAAACGACGTACATTCCCAAATCTAAATAATACTCCGCCGCGATCATGGCATTTTTGTCAGTGACCTTATCATTTCCACTGTCGTAATAACAGCCGTCTTTTTCTCTTTGCTCTTTGCCACTTTCGCCGCCGTATCCGCCTTTTAATACTATTCTACTCGCAGATTTTCTTTTCTCGCGCTCATGCCACATCTCGCTATAACTTTGAATGTGAAGGATTTGGATATCTGGATGTCTTTTCTGTATCCAACTGGGAACTTTTCCGCAGACAACAATCGCAGTCGGGTGGATTTTTTTATCATGGTGTTTATCCCGCCTACGAAAAGTCTATGCGCTTCGCGATCACGTCCGAGACAGTTAGTCGTCACCGCAACAGTAGAATTTAGCGGTAGACCTTCAAAACACCACTCCCACGAGGATTCGCCAGCAAAGCCCGCTGTCGGTATCATGGGTATTCCCGCCTGTTGCAAAGCATAATCGACGAGACGATTCGCACGACATTTTTCTATCAAAATTTCTTCAGGATAATCGCGGAACAAACTAAAATCCGCCGAAATCAAACCTTTAGTCTGTCGAAAAAGCTCCACGTAACTTGCAAAAGAATTATAAATCCGATGAAAATTTCTCTCCGCTGTAAAGCAATGATACCAGTATCGCCCCTTTTTCACTGTGGACTTTAGATAATTGAACGGATACACAGGCTCTTGAGGAAGGTAATTTACCGCTGACAACTGAGGGAAGTTGTATCTGCCTGTCGTAGGAAAATCTTCCGAAATCGGTGGGGAACAAAGTTTTATTTCAAGCCAAGATTTAAATTCATCATTCTGCATTTTATCACCTCTAAAAAGTTAGTTCAGCCCAAACACGAACAATCTCAACAACTTTACATTGCATTGAAAATCAAATCAACTTCGTGCAAAAAATTTTGTCAGAATAAACTTTGTTGTCCTCGTGCTTCCATTGCTTCGTTTTCACTTTTGTAGTACAAGCCTTGCGCATAATGCAAAAACTTCAATTCATCAACGAGACGAATCTCCATTGCTTGTTTCGATACTTGAAATATATTTGCAATCCGTTTCAAATCATAATCATTGAGCGGAGTCGCAAAACTCCTCAGTTGCTCCGTTACAAATCGCTCAGGCATTAAAAGATAGGTCGCAAAAATATCAGCTTGACGTTCTCTATTGTCCGTCTTAATATTCGTGTCTCGACAAATTAAAATTTCGTCCTCAAATCCAGGCAACTTTTCTTGTACTAAATTCTGATGTAAAAACCAATGTCCCAACTCATGCGCAAAAGTAAAATTCATTCTGCCTAAATTATTTTTCAGTTCATATTTCCGCAATTCATTCATGTAAATCTTTTGGTCGAAAAAACTTATGGCAGCTAAAACATCGGCTCTGTCCAAATTTACCCAATCAATATCTAATTCACACACACATTCTGCTATAATTTCTGCTTTTATCGGTGGACTATCAACATTAGCTTGAGCTAAAACTCTTTCGGCAATACTCTCAATATCTCTCGTTCTGATATAACTCAATTCCGATTCCCCACCTTATCGATAAGCCTACGTATTTCTTCTCGGTCATCCATATTGAATTTAGGCACCGTACGTAAAAAATCCACTACCAAAGGTTCCTGAACAATTGTTTCTTGCAAGTTTTGAGGAATTTTATTCGCTAACAAAATCAAATCCTCAGAATTAGTTTCCAATACTTCCGCTATCTTTCGGATTGTAGATTCAGCAGGTGACCTCATCGTACGGTCATTCTCAATTTTGCTAACGTAGGTAAAATCTACGCCAATCCTCTCTGCCAATTCCAGTTGAGTTATTCGTTTCGCCTTACGTAACCTCTTAATTTTCTGTCCAAACGTTTCCATAAAAACCCCCTCCAGACTAGAATAATAATTCAACTTGTCTAATTTGTCAAGTTTAGAATTCCGATTGACCTACAAGCACGATAAACTCTATAATCTACACATCAAATTCAAGACACAGGGATTGAGAAATCATGCCGACTCTTAATTGGATTGGAAAGGACAAAGTCGTAAATCACGCCGCCGCCGTGCCGTTCCATGTCCTTGAACACAAATACAATTTCGGAGGGCAGTCCGAGAATAAAATCATTCACGGCGATAATTTACTCGCGCTAAAGTCACTCCTGCCCGAATACGAAGGGCTCATCAAGTGTGTCTACATTGACCCGCCTTATAACACCGGCAACGAAGGCTGGATTTACAACGACAGAGTCAATTCCCCGCAAATAAAAAAATGGCTCGGCGAAGTTGTCGGCAGAGAAGGCGAAGACTTATCCCGTCATGATAAATGGCTTTGCATGATGTATCCTCGTCTCAAGCTACTCAAAAAGTTGCTCGCGGACGACGGGGCTATTTTTATTTCTATTGACGATAATGAACAGGCTAATTTGAAACTCATCTGCGACGAAATTTTTGGTGTCCAGAATTTTATCGCTTCATTACCGTGGCAGTCGCGGCAGTCACTTCAAAATGATACCGATTTGAGCATCAATCACGAGTTTATTGTTGTTTACGCAAAGAAACGCCGCATGAAAGACCGTCGATTAAAAACTTCAAACGCCAACCGTTGGTACACGATAAAAGAATTTGCATTCAATCCTTTACCGATTGACGCTACAAAATTTTCTAATCCCGATAACGATTCGCGTGGCGCGTGGAAAGCCGACCCATTCGACGCTCCAAACGTCCGACCAAATTTGACTTATCCAATAACCAATCCAAATACGGGAGAAATTTTCCTTCCGCCAAGTGGTAGACATTGGCGAGTTGAACAAGAAAAATTTGCCACATTATTCTCTGACGGTAGAATCATCTTCGGAAAAACGGGCAAAGCAAAACCTCAGCTAAAAGTTTTTTTGAGTGAACAACAAGAACTTGGCTCGGTTCCAAATTCATGGATTGACGCCGATGAGTGCGGAACCGCTACTGAAGCTACGAAACTTTTGCAAACAATCTTCGGTGACAAGAACATTTTTGATACGCCTAAACCACCTCGCCTTGTTGAAAGAATTTTACAACTGGCAACTGATAAAAATTCAATCGTGCTAGATTCATTTGCTGGCTCCGGTACCACTGCCCACGCTGTCTTAAATCTCAATGCACACGACGGCGGTAACAGAAAATTTATCCTTGTCGAAATGGAAGACTACGCCGAAACGATCACTGCAGAGCGTGTTCGCCGCGTAATTCAAGGCTATGGACAAACTGTCGGAACAGGCGGAAGTTTCGACTTTTACGAAGTCGGCGAACCTCTCATGATTCAAGGCAATCTCAACGAGAATATCGACGTTGAAAAAATTCACGCATACATTTGGTATACCGAGACTAACACGCAATATAAAAAGCCGCTCTGCAATAATTCCGCTTTCTTGGGCGACTTCAATGACACGGCTATTTATTTTCACTATGACCAAGACCAACGGACGATTTTAGACACGACTTTCTTACGCACGATTGAGCAACGAGCTGACAGATACTTAATTTATGCCGACGAATGTGGACTCGACGAAGATTTTATGCTAAGGAACTCTATCACTTTCAAGAAAATTCCTCGCGACATTAAACGGCTTTGGAGTGATGACTTATGATTCTCAAGGACTATCAAGCTCTTGCAATTAAAAATCTTGAAGACTTCCTGCTGTTGTTCGACGAAAATAAATCTATCAGCGAATCTTTCAAAGAATTTTGGGCGTCGCGTGACGTAAACGCAAGACCGCCTTATCAGAACAATATCCCGCATGTGCCTCAAGTTTGTTTCAAGGTGCCGACAGGTGGCGGCAAAACTTTCATGGCGATTGCGAGCCTCAAAGTAATTTTTGACGCACTGCCCGCCACGCAGAGCAAAGTCGTCGTCTGGCTCGTTCCTTCCGATACCATCTTGGTGCAGACTTATAAAAATCTCAGCAATGCTAATCACCCTTATTATAGGCGACTGGTCGATGATTTTAATGGGCAGGTTGAAATTTACACTAAGGCGCAACTTCTTACTGGAGAAAATTTTTCACCCGCCGAAGTCGCTGAGCAACTTTCAATTTTGGTTTTAAGCTACGATTCTTTTCGCACGTCAAACAAAGACGGTCGAAAGGCTTACCAGCAAAACGGGCAACTGTTAAAATTTTCGGCTCAACTTGACGACAAAGACGAAATTTCTTTGGTCAATGTCATTCGTCACTATAGACCCGTCGTTATCGTCGACGAAAGTCACCACGCCACTACTGACTTAAGTTTGGATATGTTACAGAACTTCAATCCGAGTTTCATTTTAGAGTTGACCGCCACGCCTAAGGACACCAGCAACATTATCGCTTACGTTCCTGCTCAGAAACTAAAACAGGCTGGCATGGTTAAATTGCCCGTCATCGTTTACAATCGCCACTCTCAAGACGACGTTATTTCCGACTCTATTGACTTTCGCAACATGCTCGAACGTGTCGGACATTATGAAAACATTCGTCCCATTATTTTGTTTCAAGCTGAATCTCACGGCAAAGGCGACCGACTCACCTTCGACAAAATTAAAGCAGACTTGATTCAGAATCACAATATTCCTCCCGAACAAATCGCTATCAAGACTGCCGACATTAACGAACTGCGCGGTGTTGACTTAATGTCCGTTGACTGTCCAATTCGGTACATAATTACGATAAATGCTCTCAAGGAAGGTTGGGATTGCCCTTTCGCCTATATCCTCGCTTCGCTCGCCAATCGCTCTTCTCCCATCGATGTTGAGCAAATTCTTGGCAGAATCCTCCGGCGTCCTTTCACCAAAAATTTTTCCAACGAACTTCTGAACATGAGTTACGTCTTCACTTCTTCTGCTGACTTTCGGCAAACACTCAATAAAATCATCATCGGATTGAACGCCGCTGGCTTCAGCGAAGACGAATACAGAGTTGCCGACCAAAATTCTTTCGCAGTCGAAAGCACTCAAGCCGAACAAACTAATCCCGAACAACCTAACCTTTTTCAAGCTCATTCAGCCAATCAACATCCTATGACACACGAGGATGTTCCTGTTGAAATCGTTGATACCTTCCCGCCAGATAACTCCGTCAGGAATATGACTCAACAAGCTCTTGAGGCGCACCAAAATTATCAAGCCAGTAATAATAACAATTCAACTGCTTTTTCCCATGAGGAGCTGGAAAACATGACTTCTTTTCCTATTCGCGACAAATTCAAGGATGCTCCCGAACTAATGCTTCCTCAATTTTTCTGCAGGGAGGATACTGGCAACTATTTTGAAGGCACGACCGACTTGAAAGTTGACAAAACTATGTTCCGCACCAACTTTTCTCTCGCAGACAAAGACACCGTCATCAACTTCGACAACCTAAATTATGAAATCGTTTCCTTCGACGTTCACGACCGCGAAGACTCTCCGCGTTTCAAATTCCTCTCCGACTCTGAAGTTCAAGCTTTTCTTGAGTATTTCGACGACCTATCTTCTGACGGACAAATTCGCCAGTGTGTCGCTAAGTTGGTTACCATCCTCGACAAGGGGAACTATCCTCCCACACAAGAAATCTCCCGCTACGTCACCAAAATCGTTTCCAGATTTGAAAAAGAACGTCTGCGCGAAGCCGTTCAACACTCTAGAGCTTACGCTAAAAAGATTCGTGACAAAATTGAAAGCTTGATGACCGCTCACGCTAAGAAAAACTTTCTCGCTATGGTCGACTCACGAAAAATTTTCGTCAAGCCTTCCTACAAATTGCCACCTACCATTTCTCCTACAAACTTTGAAAGGAACTGGGACAATTCGCTTTACGTCGCTGAGGAAAAAGTAAACAACCTGGAATTTCTCATTGTATCCGCTTTGACTCGTCTTGATAACGTTCTCTGGTGGCATCGCAATCGCTCAAAAAAAGAATTCTGCTTGAACGGTTTCATCAATCACTATCCTGACTTTATCGTCCGCATGAAAAGCGGTTTCGTTTTACTCATCGAAGCCAAAGGCGACGACCGCGATAACTCTGACTCCAAACAAAAACTTGCACTCGGCAAAATCTGGGAAACTAAAGCCAGTTCCGACTCTTTCGGTTATTTCATGGTCTTTGATTCTAATCCTCTCAACGGCGCACTCTCCTTTGATGACTTCATGGCGAGAATTAAAGAACTTTAACGAACAAAAAATCCTACGAAACACAAGGAAGATTGATTCTAAGCCCGTTCCGCTTTATAATGTCATTCAGAACAACTGAAAGGGAGGCGTGATTATGACCAATGGAGAGCTCGCTAAAGAATTAAGCCAATACCCCATGACAGCCATAGCTACTGGATTACTTGATTTTGAACGCTTCAATCAACTCAACAAATCAACCGATGAAAACTCAAACACCGATTATCCCTCATCAACTACCAAGTCAAATCCGCTCAAATTACCAGAAGAAGAGCGACGAAAACTTTTCGGGGAACGCATCAAGATGATAAGAAAGTTACGCGGATTCACTCGTGCTGAATTTGCAAAACTGTTAGGCGTCTCCAGACCTTTAATCGCCGCATATGAAACAGGAACACGCGAGCCTAGCATCAAAAATTTAATCGCACTAGTGCAAACTCTCAACATAGACACAGATTGGCTACTAGGTCTGTCACCTCAACTATCGGAGTAACTTCCGGCGGAGTAAAAAACTTCGCCGGTTTTTTTATTGGTATCGTACTTTCGACGAGCAAGTTGGTATCGTAGTATCGCACGGTATCGCATTTTTTTTGAGACATGCGGTATCGTATTTTTTTGGGGTGTTTGGGTTGGTATCGTACTTTTTTGCGGAGCGTGTTACTCAACAAATGGCGTCAGGACGCCATTTAGTCTTTTTTCGCGTTCTCCCAGCCACAAAAATGGTATCGTACTTGGTATCGCATGGTATCGCATTTGGTATCGTACTTTTTGGCTAACAAATGGCGTCAGGACGCCAAAAAATCGCTCTGGTATCGCAGTATCGCAGGTATCGCATTTTTTTACACGTATATAAGGAAAAAAAATATACACAGAGAGAACTACAAAAAATTTCCCTATAGGAGACCTAAAATAGTACGATACTTACGATACTACGATACTTTTACTAAAAGATGTAGCTATATCAACACTTTTTTTGGTATCGTATTGGTATCGTAGTGGTATCGCATTTTGGAAAGTACGATACCAAGTTTTACTCGTTGGCGTCACTAAGCCATTTGAAAGTAACACATAAAAAAAAGCCCTGCTCTTTCCGTGTATCTTTAGCTAGGTTTGGGGTCACGGGGGAAAGGTGGGCTTTTATTGAGCGTCTGCAGTTCTGATTCGGTAGCAACGAGTATTGGCTTTACCGATTTTCTTCTGGACAAATGCTTGCTGGGTTTTATATCCTTTTTCAACTTTGTTACTTGGAACGAAGAAACCAGCGGCGACTAAATCGGCGGCAAGTTTTCTGTAATCAAATCCTTCCTCGTCACAGGCTTTTTTTAATGCGGCGACCGTGATGTAAATATATTCATCGGTAAATTGCCCGCATACTGCCAAAATTCTCTCGAATGGAACATTCCCGCCGATGAAGCGGTTTTGGTTCTGAGCAATAAAGCCTAAGACGAAATCTCTTTCTCTTGCTGTATCAGAGATTTCGGTTGTCGTCGGAATAAGTTTGAAAATCTCTTTCGCGCAAAGTTTTGCATCGTCCAGCAACAATGTAAAATCTTCTTGTGTATCTTTAGATTCGTCGTTGGCAAGCGCGGCACAAAGCAGAGCGTCGGCGAGTACAATGACAGCCATGTATCTGCAATATTCGTTGAGCAGATTGGGATTTGCTTTTACAAAAGTCTCGACAATATCTTCATAGATAACGCATAGTTTTTCTTTACCGAGTTCAAGAATCTTGTCTATGACGAGAGGGAAGGCAAGCCCGTGATGGTCTTTGATAATGTCGCGAATGGTTTTGCAATCATCTGGAGAAAGAATTTCTTTGGGAGCGGCAATGGAGAGCAAGCGAGTATTGGCGCCGCCTGTAACATTATCTGCCAGCAGTTGTGTTTCACCAGTCATAATGACGATAGTTCGCCAATCGGCAAGTTTGCGCAGTGTCGAATCCTTGTTAAGTTTAGTACGTCCTAATCCGTTGGCGAGAGCATACACGAGATTGTCGAAAGCCTCCTTGAGGCGATTATCTGCGACTTGTTTTTCATCGACGAGAAAAGCATAGTCATTGACATCAGCGGCGGCACCAGCGAGTCCATTTTTTGTGGCGTCAAAGGAACGGATCATCTTGTCGTTGCCGATTGCTGACGCGCCAAGATACAGCGCAGTAGTTTTACCCGCCCTTGTAGGCGCGTGAATGTAAAGCAAGAAATTGCGTTCGCCTAAAATTTTAAGTAAAATGGAAGCGACGGATGCAGCTAATATTATCCTTGCGACAGGAGATTTTTTAGCCAACTCGTAAGCACGTTTCCAAGCTTTAAGACTACCCCGTTGTTTCAAGGAACTGGCAAATTGGCTTTGCGAATCGACTTTGACATTAACTTTTTTGTCGTCATCAGTCGTAATACATTCACGACGCGGGTCAATGAAAAAATCTGTGTCATTGAAACGATACCAGCCACATCTGGGCACGGTGTATGTCATGTTGCAAATTTTTTCGTTTTGAGCGTTGAAAGCGTCGAGAAAATCGACGATGTGAGTGGCATTTGAGCTGGTGACAGGTAATCCAAGTTCGGCTAAATCAATGATTTTGTTCTTGTTGGCTATGACAGCAGTACTCGTGGCGGGTAAAGTTTTCCACTTTCCCGAAGAATTCATGTAAGAGAGAATCACTTTGTAGGTTTTTTCTTCGACACTAAAAGTTTTGCCGGTGATAATTATGGGACGCCGACAGACTGTGATAATTTTTTCGCCGTCGATTTTTACGATACCGCTTTGAGCTGAGACGCTGTAACCTTCTGGAAAGACGAAGGAGTTTTCAAGATCATTTTCGGTGATAAAAGATAATGAATTGATTTGAGCTTGAATTTGATTCTGGCGGGTTTTAAGTTCGCTTTGCCGAGAGCTAATTTCATCGGCTTTACCTTTAACAATATTAACCCAATCATTGACGGCGGCTTTTTCCGTCGGGTGTTTATCGCCGAAAAGTTTAATTTCGCGCTTGAAATTAGAATAGGCTTGTCTGTCGAAAAGGTAAGCAAAAGCTCCAGCGGTTACTACTTTGTCTGAGAAAACAGTTTTGCTGTCGAAAGTTTCAATGTTATGTAAAGTCGCCAGAGCCGCTTTTTTTTGCCCATCAAAGTTAGCCTGCGCTTTAGCGTTTTCCCTAAGTTGAGCTTTGAGTTTATCGAGTGTGGTTGGCGTATTTTTTTTCGAGTAGGATTGGCGTTGATAAAATTCGCGCTGAGTTTCTTTTTCGTCGTAGTTACCTTCAGTAGCGTATTGAAAAAGTGTTCCTATACCGTAGCCAGGACGATTGAAGCCGTTCCATTTGCTCTGGCATTCACCTTCTTTAAACTCTGGTTGAGAGCGACTCCATTGTTCCCATAAGCTACACTCGAATCCTTCATTTTTCAAAGCCATGCCGACGCTCAACCATTTTTCATACTCACCATCGACAACGTTGATATGCTCAAGCATCCGCTCAATGCGAAAACGCTTTAAGTTTGGATTATCGTCAACAAAATCAAAATCGGGATTCGATGTCGATTTTATTTCTGGTATTTTTTCAACGTAGAGAGCATTTAATTTTTCGTCGATTTCAGCGGGTGAAAAACGGATGTCATTTTGTTCGACAATGTGACACAAGGGTGCGTTGTTCATGCCGAGTTTGTAATTGAAAGTGCTTGGAGTCCTAAGTATTCGCGGCAAGTCTCCAACGCCGTCAATTTTCTTGCCGTTGGCTTTTTGTCGGACGACTTCGATAAGCAGATTATTACGACGTTTGAGTTCTTCGCGATTTTGGTCGGTGATTGCGATTGGCTCCTCCCAAATGTAATAAGCATGAAGCCCATAGCCCGAATTGATAATTATTGAAGGAGTGAAAGGCAGAAAAGATTTAGCTTCTTCGAATGATTGGGCGAGATTATCGCTTTTGTGAGCAACGGAGCAAATGTCAATATCAACGACGATAGCAGTTTGATAAGATACCGTTGTTTCATCACCGCGTTTATTATTGGTTGGTTCAATGCAAACGGGGTTTACAGCGTGCCAAACGTCAAAGCCCTCTTTTGAGAGTTCAATAGCCTTTTTTGCTATGAGTTCCCTTTGTGTTTCGTCAGAAACAATGAAGGGATAAGTAGTTCCGTAACCGTTTGAAAAAATCATTAGGTAGGAGAAATGTGAAGTGGGTATTTTGCCGAAAAGTAGGTTAAAAAAGTTTATAGTCTGAGTAATATCCATATTATAATCCTCCGATGTTAGCGTCACTTTTTGAAGAAGAATTACTGAAAGTGACGACAAGAAGATACTACACTCTGCAGAAAAAAGCAAGTCTTATATAATGTATTTTTTTTTTGTGACAAAATTTTTTGGTGAATTTATCGCGTCCTAATGCGGATTTTTCACGCTTATCCAAAGGATAAGCGGTAAGTGAACATTTTACGAATTTCTCGCTTTACCATATCTTAGCACATTCCTCAATATCCGCGTGCACTATTTTTGCACTATTTTTTGGGCATTTCATGACAAACCTTTTTTCTTGTGGTATAGTCTTCAGCGGTGATTCTCTTTGCGAAAAAATCAAATTGAAATTCTTCGGGCAAACTCTAATCGCTTAATTCCTTCCCTTGAACAAATTGAACGACAGCTTCAAGTTCTTGAGGACGATTCTAACACTGATAAGGAACTTCGACATTTAGCTCGCTTACTCTATGTCGGGCAACTCGTTGAACATGTCGGCTTACTCTATTCCCTTAACGAGCAAACTTTTTGCCAATTCCTCTCTGACAACAAACACGTCTTGCAAAAGCCTCTTTCTTAACTTTTACTCGATTGGAGAGATTTCGTGGATAAATATTTAGACGAGCGCAACGCCGCTTACGACTCTTTGGCTAAACAATTTTTGTCGCGCAAATCCATCCTCGTACAAATTTTAAAATATGCCGTCGCGGAATTTGCTGAGTGCTCTTTAAAAGATATAGAAGAAAAATACATTGAAGGCAATCCTTCTCTTTCTATCAACACCGTTCCACTTGATGATACTCTCGACATAAAAGGAAAAAGCACCGAATCCAATAGTCCCAATGAAGGTCTTGTTACCTTCGACATTATTTTCGATGCCATTGCCCCTCAAGGCGGCAAGCCCGTTAAAATCATTATTAACCTCGAACCGCAAAAGACAACAAAAAAAATTCATTACAAGTTGATGAAACGGGCTGTCTATTATGCCGCCAGACTTATTTCTGACCAAAAGGAACGAGAATTTCATGGCGACAATTACAACTCTCTTAAAAAAGTCTATTCGATATGGATTTGTATGACGACGCAAAATTATCGTGCCGATTCCATTCAAGCGTACCAGTTAACGGAGCAACTCGTTCATGGTAAATTTCGAGGAGACAATCCAAAAAATTACGACCTTATCTCTATTGTTATTTTGAATCTCGGCGAGAAGCCAACTTCACACAGGCTACTTAATCTTTTGTACTTGATTTTTATGGATTTAAAGACTTCAGATGAAAAAGAAACTATTTTGCATGATGAATACCAAATTAATATCACTCACGACATGAAGGAGGAATTGAGAAAAATGGGCGGCTTAATGGAACCTGCCCTCGAAGCGGCAGAAAAAAGAATTGCTAAAAGAATTGCTAAAAGAATTACTAAAAAGGTTGCTGAGGAAACAGCTACTAGAGTAGCTACCGAAACAAAAATTGAAACGGAAAAGAAAACTTTACTCGATACCATTCGCAAAGCTATGAAAAATTGGAATTTATCCGCCACTGAAGTTATGAACGGCTTCGAAATTTCTCCCGAACGTCAAAAGGAACTTTTGCCTTTAATTTAGTTCTTCACCTATTCGTGCCCACAATGGGCACAAACGAGTTCACTGTTTCACAAACCGTAGAATTTCTTAACAAAAAAGGAATATTTTCTATCACGGCGAATTTAACCGGCAAACAAATTTGAAATCTTTGGAGGACGAATTATAGAACGACTGACTGTAAAAAGCGGAAAGCTCCGCAGTGTCTCCAAACACTACAGAGCTTTTTCTGGTGAATGCCTCAATCATCGCCAGAAAGTCCGAAGACTCCCCGCGTCGCCCAAAACCGAATGTTCTTTTTCAAGTTTGGAATTTCATTTTATAGCATGGCGACGTTTCTTGCAAGGGATTTTTGTGTTTTCGCCCACTTATGGGCGAAGTGTAACCTTAAGTGATTACAAAAGACGGCATTCACTTTAGTGAGTGTCGTCTTTTCTTTGTGCGCAAACTTATCGAACTTAGTGACGTGCTCATCGACGAAGCTGAACTCGGTGAAAAATCTTTTGCTGAAATTCTCGCCTATGCTCTAAGTCAATTTTCCAGCTGGAACCGAACTGTTCTTCCTTCCAAATCTTCACACCTTCCGGATTATTTCGCTAACCACCTTAAAGCTGACATCAATTCTCTGAAAAATTACGCCAATCGACTCACTGGTTTCAAAAACATTGACGACCAACAATTTTTCAGTCCAGGACTCAGTCCAGGACTTTATGTCATAGGCGCGACTTCCGCCGCGGGCAAAACTACTTTCTGTTGGCAACTACTTGAACAAATCGCCGAACGTGGCGAGGATTGCATTTATTGTTCTTACGAGATGAGCGACCTTGAACTTTTTACTAAAACTGCAGCTCGACGGCTTTTCCTTCGCGATAAGCAAACCTCTCTAACTGCTGCTGATATTCGGCGCGGCTCTTGGTCGGCTCAGCTTGACAACGTTATTAGCGAAGTCGCTAGCTCTAAGACTAATTTGCAAGTTTTGGAATTGCAGGACGAATCCATTGATGAACTTCTTATTCGCCTCAAACCTCTTTGCTTAAACAAGCAAAAGGCTCCTGTTATTTGCCTTGACTATCTCCAAATTGTTCCGTCTAGCAAAGAATCAACCAAACTAAGCGTCGATGATTCCGTTCGCAAGCTTAAAAAGTTCCAACGCGACACCAACTCAACTTTCATTGTCATAAGCTCTTTCAATCGTGCAAACTACACTCAAGGCGTTTCATTCGAGAGTTTCAAAGAATCGGGCAACATTGAATACACCGCTGATGTCGTTTGGGCTTTACAACTTTTCGTTCTTAATTCTATCAATCCGAACAATATCGCCGACTCTAGGAAAAAAATCGACGTCGCTAAACGACAACAGCCGCGCCAGATTCAGCTCAAGTGCCTAAAAAATCGGCAAGGCACCAATTATGACTGTTACTTCAATTATTTTTCCGCCCACGACTACTTCGAGCCTTGTGATAAATTCATTGAAAATAATAGTAAATCTTCCGAACGTAAACAATGATTGGAGGTTTTCAGCATGAATCAAAATCTTACTATTCCCGTAACTTCTTTACTTCCTACTTTTTCGGACGTTCTTCTGGCAGAAAATCCTCTCGCCATTATTCACAAAATAACAGGCGGACTGCGTCCATCGAGAATTCGCGTCGAAATCAACGACAAATTGGCTAAAGTTATTTTCAAACTTTCTGATGAAGGTACTGATGACCTTCTCAACGGTGACACTTTCTGCATTGTCGAAAAGCGCAGTAAAAAATTCGGCGAAATCACCACTGCCTACAAAATTCTCAATTCCGCTGGTTATCAAGTCCTGCGTCCCTTCACTATGTTCGACCGTTTTGTTCTTGCTGTATGCATTTCCGAATGGATAAAAGGGAATCGCTACACGACCGTCGCCATCATTTATCGCGCTTTGACGGGAAAAATCGGCAGGAGCGACGCCAAACCCAGCGTCACCCAACGCAAAGCCATTATCGAGAGTTTAGAAATTCTTATGAGCCGCATCATCGATTACGGCGCAGAAGACATCTGCCAAGTTATGGGCTACAACAACGGCAATCCTTTTGTCGGAAAAGCTCCGTTATTGCCCGCCGCTTACATTGACTTTTCGGCAGTCAGCGGCGACAGTGATACTCTAATTTTTTTCACCGACGAGCCTCCTCTTTTGAAAATGGCTCAAATCAAAAAGCAACTCGTTTCCTATGACGCTACTCTTCTCGACATGCCAGGTCAAAACACTCCCATGAACATCGCAAGCAAAAATTATACTATGCTTCGCATTCAAGAAATTATCCTCCACAAGCAACTGACTCCGACTGTTACTTTTGCCGACGTGTTCAAAAAACTCCGTATTGAAAACGCCAGTAACAAAACAAAAATGGACGTTCGCAACACTATGATAGCTTTCTTTGAGCACTTAAAAACGGAAGGCGTCGTCAAATCCTTTGAGGTCGTCAAACAAGGCAACACCTTCTACGGCATCAAATTCCCGCGCCCCAAAAAAGCCTAAGCTATGCCTATGTAAACGTAAATCTATAACGAACATTCCGACCATTGCTGATATTGTGATTGACCATTGCTGATATTGTCATTGGTGAAAGTGCCAAAAGTGGCAATTTTGTCTAGTGGTGACGCCACTTTTCGGAGCCCCGAAAAAATCCTTAGATATGTAAATATCGTAGGCAAAGCCCAGCCCAGTGCCCGCCGACGCTCGGACGCCTTGCCGTTCCGAAGCCGCCTATGCTAGCCGCTCTATGACGCAGAAGCGACTAAGGCTTGCGCGTCCTGCGCTTCGCCAAGTCGCTTTATCTGCGCTGGGGTCATACAGACCCCCGTCCCCTTGTGGGTCGCGAAACGCATTCAATCGCCGCCAAAAAGCGTGGCGTCGATTGGCATTCCATGCAAAATGCGTTTCGCCGACCAATCACTGTCGCTACTTCAGCGTTACGACTACCCAAAGGTTATCGATTACTTCGGTTGCTCAAAAAAAGAACATCCTACATTACACTTGTTGAAGTTGAAAACTTTAAAATTGCAGAAACGTTCAGGAAAATCGGGCTGGATGTTCTTTTTGGCTATACGCTTTGGTTAGAAAATTCGAGAAGGAATCGAAAATTTTTCGGTTGGGGGTAGCGTTTTGGTCGCAATAGTAACTTAACGTATTTGGGTGGGGGGCGCGGGCTGAGCAATAGGCGATTTAGTGAACGCAGCTTTAGCGGAGTGAACGTTTTTGAGCTTAGCGAAAAAAATCGCCGTCTGGTGTTGTGATATGAACAAGGTTGCGAGGCAAGCTTTAGCGGCCCTGAAAGGGTGCCTCGCTCGCAGTGAATATCCGACACCAGTTGCGAAGGGGGCGCAAGTGGAGCGCGAAAAAGTTTTCGCCGCTTAAATCTAGCGGAAAACATCTTATGTTAGACTATCGATAAGTTCAGCTTGTAAATTTTCTTGCTACCGTCGCCGCCAGATTCGAGGACGTGTCTTGTCGGCATGTTGTCAAGGCGAGATTTAACGGTATTGCGGGATTTGCCTGTCGCTCTCATCAGTCCTTCCATCGAAATGCCACCGCTAAAGAAAACGCTTGACTGCAAAAGTGCCTCGTATATCGCTTTAGTCAGTTCATCTCCTTCAATCAGCGCAGAAAGTCTCTGGCGGTACTTTGTCAGTTGCATGATTTTGTTATTCAGTAAAAGCGATATGTCGTCGAAAGTCGCTGAAACGATTTCTGTAAAGCCGAGAACGAACGAAGTCAGGTCACCGCAGTTCCGTTCGGAATCGGTTTCTCTGAATAGGTCGTAGTATTTCTTCCTGTTCTTCTTTATAAGCACCGACAAGCGAAGCGCGACCAGTCGGTGAAAACGACCAGCCAAGAAGTACGACACGATGAATCGAGCTGTCCTCCCGTTGCCGTCGTAAAACGGATGGACGTATTCGAAAAGGTAGTGGAAAATAGCTACTCTAGCAAGTAGTGGCATGTCCGGATTGTGCAGGATTCCCAAAGTGACGTTAAGTAGCTCAATTATCCTTTTTTCGGGCTGAACACCACGATGAAGAATTTTGCCGGAACCTGAAGTTATGTCTACGGAGTCTCGTCTGAATAAATCGCCGTCCAGCTTGTGAGTCGGGTCGTTGGTAATGACTTCTTTGTGGATGAACTCGTCGTAGAAAGCTCGTATATCTTCGCATGTTTTGAATTGCATTGGCGCAGAATCAGTCAAGATACTCTTGTACTTAGCAACAATGCTGGAGAAGCGTGCAGACTGTACGGAGCCGCTGACAACTTCTTTTATTTCCTTGCGTGTACTATGAATGCCCTCGATGTCGCTGGTTGCCCTAACTTCGTCCACGACGCTGGACAGGATGAACTGTTCTAACACCAGAGGCGGAACGGCTTGCAAGGCTTGCAGTAAGTCCTCGTGTTTCTTGTAAATTCCCTCCATTAGCACAGCAAATTCTTCCGTGTAACAAAAAAAAGCCGGATACTTATTCCGATGATTATACTCTTGTATTTGGAAGTCGAAATGCCGAGTCAGCGGTGAGTTAAACCGCTCGACGTAAGTTTTGTTATGTTCAGCAGGACGCTTGTAATAAATTTTGATTAAGGACTCATATTCCATGATTTTACCACCTTGTCAAAAAGTTTCGATTTTGATAACCGCTGTGAGTTACCTTATCAAAAACTGCTGATTTTGACAAGGTGGAAAGATTTTTACTAAATGATTACCAATAGTTTTCGCGTCATCATAGGAATTTTCTTTTCCAAAGGTGATTCTGATTGTCCCGCGAATATAATCTTGCGGAACTTTTAGAGCTTGCAAGACGTGAGAAATTTTCGTTTGCTGCGAGTTGCAAGCTGAGCCGGTTGCTACGCAAATATTTTTTAAATCTAGGCGATGCATTAAAGATTCGCCATCGCAGTCTTTGAACGACAAACTTAAATGACCCGGCAAACGATTTTCTCCGCCGTTCAAAATAAAATCGACGCCGTTGCTTTGCAAACATTCGAGCAAAATTTTTGCGCATGCAGAAAGTTTTTCGGCAGTCTGATTTATGTCTCTGCAATTTTTTTCGAGAGCGAGAGCCATTGCGGCAATCGCAGGAACGTTTTCGGTGCCGGCTCGCCGTGAAAATTCCTGTGAGCCGCCGTCGATGTAAGGCGAGATTTTTAGCCCGTCGCGAACGTAAAGAAAACCAATTCCCTTCGGAGCGTTGAACTTGTGCGCGGAGGCGGAGAGCATGTCCACGCCCAAAAGTTTCACGTCAATGGGAATGTGACCGACTGCTTGCACCGCGTCTGTGTGGAAAATTTTTCCTGACGCGTGCGCAATTTCCGCAAGCGATTTTACTGGCTGAATCGTGCCGACTTCATTGTTAGCCAGCATGACGGAAACAATTTTCGTCTGCAGCAAAATTTTTTTTTGCAAGTCGTTGGGATTAACCGTGCCGAATTTATCGACGGGCAACTTAGTTACACTGCAACCGAGATTTTCCATCGCCGCGCAGGAATTTAAAATCGCTTTGTGTTCAATGGCGGAAGTGATTATATTTGGACATTCGTTTAAATGTGCGAGCACGGCGGATTTTATCGCCCAGTTATCGCTTTCAGTGCCGCCCGACGTAAAAATAATTTCCTTCGGCTCGGCATTAATGCACGCGGCGATTTTCTCCCGCGACTCGCGCAAAATTTTTTTCAACGGGCGCGAGAGTCTGTAAGTCGCAGAAGGATTCGCGAAAAAATTTTTCTGCAGGTCAGTCATCAAAGCCAGCGCGTCGTCGTCAATTTTGGTCGTCGCGGCGTTATCGGCGTAGATTATTTTATTCAAAGAGTTTGCAGCCGTCATTTTTAAAGTCCTCAATCTTGTCTAAAATGTCTTGCGGCTCGACTTCCAAAAAATTCGCCAGACATTCAATGCAATAAAAATTCTTGGACTTCATGCCCAAGAGTTTTTTGTTTATGCCGATTTCGTTTTTGGTAAGCGGGCGTTTACCGCAAGCAATGCAACTGAAAATTTTCTTAGCCAATTAAATTACCTCGAACTTCGGAATAGTTTTGCCGGCGTACTCAATATCAAGCAGGGCAAGTTGTTGTCGAATCGTCGCTCGCATTTGACAAGCGCGCTCAAGGCAGTAACGGCTGAAAAGTTCTTTGTCGACCTCTTCAGCGCGACGGACGTTCGGGAAAAATAATTTCAAATACGCAGTTGCAATCCGTTTAATCGCGGCGGTATCTCGCGTGTCGGCTTTGTCGGGAACCTTAACAAGACTGTCGACGATTGCTCGATAGCTGACGTCTTCGCGCATTTCGTGCAAGATTGAACAAAAATATTCGGAGTTCAAAGCCCAGCCGCAAATTTTCATATCATCATTCATGCGCGGAATATTCCAACCCTTGATAAAGCCGTGAAAGCGTTCAATCAGCGCAGACTCGTGAAAAACCATTGGCAGTTCGTCAAACATATTTGTTACGCCGTCCATATCCATAGTCGCCTTTGCTATGTTGCCACTTAAAATAACTCCGGCGTCGGCGTTGTTGGAGTGATTGCCGACCGTGTAGACGCCATTTTCCAGAAAACCCTTCAAAGCGGCGCGAACTTCGTCCGTATCCTTGAAAGAAATCGTTTGCACTTCGTCAAGCGTCACGAAGTCATTATAGGCGACAAGCCCTTCTTGACGTTTCTGCATGTCGTAAAACATTTTGGCGCGACTCATGATTCCGCCACTTGACAACCATCCAAAACGGCTGACTTGCCCGAAAACATAAGATTTTCCCGTCCCCTTTGGCGCAAGCTCAATCAGATTTAAACGCTTCTCGATGAAGGGCAAAAGCCGCGTCAACATTGTCAATTTCTCTTCTTCGTGCTCGTAACCCGCCGCGTTGTAATCAATCGCACCCAACAAAATTTGTAGCCACTCATCGAACGAAAAATTTTTCCGTGCGTCTTTATAAAAATCCAAGTCGATTTTATACGGGCAAAAATTTTTGAACTTCAATAGCCGAATTTTGCCAGGAATTTTCGGACGAGCATCATAATCGGGCGGACGATAACCCAACTCAATCATTCCCCAGACTTCGCGCCCGCCAACCAGTTCATCTTTGTAGAGATACCAAATATTGTCGTCAATCATAGTTTCCTTAGCCGCAAGCCCAAAGTCCGGTAGGGAAAACGACGCCGCGCCATTGGCAACGTCAATCTCAATGGAAATTTTCGCCAAAAGTTTTACGTGCTCATTTTCCATAACAATGCGGCTCTTAATCGCTTTCCAATCGTCTTTTTTCGGAATAAATCGCCGTATGAAATCGGAAAGTTCGTCTGCATCAAATTTGCCGTCGGCGTCCTCGAATCGTCGCAAAAGCCAATCGCGCATAAATGACGGCAAACTTAGCGCGGAGAAAAAATTGCTGTTCTTCAAATCTTTATAAACAACCATATCGGAGAAAATTTTTCTCAATCTATTTTCCATTGCTTGCCCTCGTCAATCAAAAAATTCAAAACCGTCATCAATTTCTTTAAGCGGTGCAGGATTTTTTTTCGCAGGAGAAATTTTAACTTCAACGTTTGCGCCTTGCAAGGTAAATTCAATCACGGGCACCAAAATTTCTTCCAACGTCGCGCCGCCATGAACTTCAACCGACGATAATCGCCCGCCCGCAAATTTATCGTAATTCGCTAAAACCCAATAGCCGTTTTCCTCCGTCGCACAAGTCGGCTTTTCATCAAGCTCATTTATCGGGCAACAGCGTCCGGAGTGTTCGCCGTTAGAATTCATTTTGAATTTGTTTTCGCGCCCGAACATTACGGCAAGGCGGCTCGCTCCATGATCAGAAGTCAGAATAATTTTTTCGGCGTGGTGATTTGCCAAATCATTTTTAATTTCTTCAAGCGCATTATCGATAATTGCAAGTTCGTCGTCAATATAAGTCGGCGCAGAACATTTGCCACCATCGAAATTTTCGGACGTATGTTTCAGCTCGTCCAGTTGCTGATTTTTATCGAACTTATCGCCGCGCCAATCGTCATAGAAATTTTTATTCTGGAAAGTCAGCGTCGGCAAATTTGCACGCGCAATTTTTATCGCCGTTAAAAGTCCAAGTTGTATCGCACGCGCTTTAATATAGCTCAAAAACTCAACGCCGAGAGCATCTAACCAATAAAGTTTCGCCGTCGGGTCTGCGTCGTCCAAAATTTTTTGTCGCGTCTCGAATTTATTATACGGTCTTTGCGTCGCCAACTCCCGCACACGACTTTTAAAATTTTCATCGTCGACGTTGCAAAGCTTAATCTTTTTGTACTGCCGAAAATAATTCGTAATCTCCGCGTCGCCGAAATCGTAATCCGTCAAATAATCGCTCATCGCCGGATAATTTCGCTTCAATACGTCGGGGATTTTTTCTTTGCCCTGCGCGGCTTCAATCATTGCGCGACGCTCTTGGGCAGTATTATCCGTCAAATATTTTATGGCGTCTGGAAAAGTTTTCAGCCGCTCAAGATACTCGGCGAGATATGGCGACGTAATATTTTTGACGGCGGCTTTCCTCAGCGAATAAAATTCATCAAAAGTTTTTTCGTCCGCAACGTCAAGCAACGCGAAGAACAAATTTTTACAATACGCCTCGAAGTTTGCGGAACGAGTGAAGACAAAGCGCAAGTACGGATTAGAAATTTTATTCTTGAATCCCGCCGCGAAGCTACGCCAATGTTCCGGAGGATAGCCTTCGCAATTATTATCAGAAAAATATTCTTGCCACTGCCAATCGCTTAGCGCGTCGGGGGAAATGTTGAAATGCGGCTCCTGATTTTTAATCGCGTCGTAAAAATTATTTATTGCCGTGACGTTTTCTAGCGGCAAATTTGTCTGCACGGTCGCCGAAGTTTTGCCGCTCTCCATCAACTTTAGCAGTTCGGAAAAATTCTGGGCGTCAGTCGGAAAATTTAACGCGGGATTATACTTCACGACGGAAAAATTTACTTTACCTTCGATGCGGCAAATTTGATTCGTTCGAAATTTAAAATCTTCGTCGGCAAGACGCTCCAACAAGTTCGCAATGCCCCGACAGACGAAGATAACTTTCCGATTAAAGCTTTTATCCTGTAACGCCCGCAGAATATCTTCCTGCGCGGTGAAAAAAATATACTCGCCTAATCCGAAGACAAGCGCGTTATTTGTCAGCGCGTCTAGCTTTTCGACAAGTAAATCAGTATCAAGTAGAAAATCGCCTTTGCATAAATCCGAAATGTAAATTTTATCGAAGTCGCCGAGAAATTTTTTGAAATCGGCATTACCGTCCGAAACGACAAAATACGGGCTCAATGTGTCGCGATTCAAGTAAATACGAATTTTTTTCACGGCGTCAGCAATGCTTAAAATCTCCACGCTCAAGACTCCCTTAAAAGTTTCAAGCCGACCTCATAATTTCTATCAAGCAATTCAATCAAAAGTTTTTTCGCATCCTCATTGGACATTCGCATAACTCGCGCCGTCACTTTGTCGCAAGCCCCGCCGCTGAAATATTTATTCTCGGCAAATTTCTCGACGATTTCTTTCACGCGGAGATTAGGATACCATTGATAAACATCGCCCTGAAATTTCCGTTCCAACTCATTGCGGACTTCGTCGTTGTCGTCCAGCAAAACGCGATAATCTTCGTCGATAATCGCCTTGCGAAAAGCCTCTTCAATTTGCCATTTATCATTGAGCGCGGCAAAATACGACGGTCGCTTTTCAAGATAATCAATCGCAAACTGAACGTCTTTTTCTTCCGGCGCATTTGCCATTAAGACATTGAAAACTTTTCGTGCGGTATCCTGTTCCGTTTGCGGCACCATTGCCAAAATTGGCGTGCGATGAGCTTTCGACCATTCACGCGGAGAATTATTTCCGGCAAGCTTTTGCCACAAATCCACGAGCTTATTCTTTAGCTGCCTACTTTTTATCTTCTTCGCCAAATCATCAACATTTTTATGATAGCGTCCCTGCGAATCAGTGAATGAGTCCTTCGACAAGCAACTATGGAGTTCTTTAATTTCCTCGTTGTTCAAGCCGGTCAGCTGATAAGAATATTTGTCGCGCAAAATTCTAAGCGGCTCGGAAAGTGCGTCGTGAATAATTTGGGCGTTGTCTGTAAGTTGGCATAAAAAAAATTCCCTCTTGCTTTGGGGGATTTCTCCGCGCTCGCAAATTTCTTTCAACGTGGCGAAAAAATTTTTCAACGCCGGATAATAATCGCTGATTACGTCGGCAGGGATTTTCAGATTGAATCGGCAATGCCCAGCCCAATTTTTTACGCAGTCATTAAGCGACTTGCCGTCAATGCCGAAATTACGACTTTGCGCGACAATTTGCCAATCGACAATCATTTTTTTTAGGTCGTCTATCGCGGTTTCCCTATCGTGTAGCCAAATGCCGTCGCCAGTAGTTATCCGTCGCTGACATTCCGCGACAGGATTTTCTATTCCAATTTCCTGCGCCAAGTCAAAAATTATTCCGTCTTCAAAGCTTTTAACGAAATCGGTAAAAATTTCGCAACCCTTCTGCGCGGTCAATAAAATTTTCAAATCTTGAAAGGCGGCGGGATTATTCTTCAAAAATTGTCCGGCACGCTCCGCCAAAGCCGATACACTGACTGCTTGCTTTGAATTGGCAATTTCCGTTATCAGTTGCAGAAAATTTTTATAATCGACCTGCGCGGCGTCGACGTAGCACCAAAGCGGATAGCCTAAATTTTTTAGTTTCAAGCGAAGTTTCTGCGCACTCTGCTCAATGGAAACATCTTCCGCCACGCCGAAAATTTCCGACGCAAACTCCATGAACTGACGCTGATTTGGCGACATAATCTCAAGATATTTCGGGCGATAATTTCTTGCAGGCGAAAGTGCTTGCTTGATGCTATCGTTAATACATTCCGCCAACTTCTGGACGCTCATTGCGCCGCCTAAATTGCCGTCGATACCCGCACTGAATCGGTAAGGGTCGCCAGCATATTCTTTAAGCAAAAAGCCCGTTAAAAATGCATAAATATTCAGCGGCATAAACCCACGCTCAATCAACCAACTAAAAATATCGTCAAAGGAGATATTAGAATTCTTTTCAATCCCACTTTTAATCAGCGCGTCGAGTTTGATTTTCAAGCGCGAAATATTTGCGTGGGGATAAACTTCCCAATACTTATCGGACATTTGCCACGCGTCACGCAGAACGATTTTAATTGAATTCGCCTTGAGCATGGAAAATTCTTCCTGTTTTATGCCCGCTTCGGAAAGCCGCTTTAAATTTGTAGACAAAAAAAGCGTGTCCGTGATATTTGCATTGTCGAAGGAATAAGGATAAAGTCGGCGCACGTTGTCTTTAAGCTCTTCGGTAATTTTGTCCGCGTTCTGGCAGGAAACGCCGTTGCGCTCTTCGTCATTAGTTTTGGTCGCAGGGTAGTAAACAAAGGAGCCGTCCGCAAAAGAGTTATACCACTCCCTAAGACAATCGACGGCGTTATTTCTCATTTTGTCGGCAAGGGAAGGTTCTTTGCTACGCCAATATTTTTCGTTCGCGGCGTTTTCAATCCAGCGCGTGAAGACTTCACGATTTATAAGATTGGACGACGCATCAATAAAAACCAGCCTGTGATAGCGTTCGTTGCGAATTGCACCGCCGACCAGATTATAAATTCTATTCTGTTCGTCCTCGTTGCGAGCAAAGCAAACAACCGCTTTAATATGATAATCTTCTTTTTCGTTAGTGATTCGATTTATTGTTAGCGTAAAATTATCGGCGGTCACAGCGTGAAGAACGTAGCGAGCTTTTTGCGCCGCAGTCAGAGTTATCGTTTCAAGCAACTTAGCATTTTCCACAAGTTCGGCAGTCCTAACAGTTTCAGCAATGGATTTTTTCAGCCGTTCAATTTCCGCAAAATCTCCTCCCAGAGCCATTGCCGCGAAAGTATCTGCTTCGCCTAGTCTGCCCGGTTTCTTGAATAAAAATTCCTTGCGAACTAAATCATTAGCGATAGTGACGGCTCGTCCATTTTCCATATCGGAGACGCCGGTGAATGCCAGTTCCAAATTTTTTTCTGTCGGGTGGAAAAGGTCGACGCTACCGCCTGATTCTTGGTCAATCGCCTGGAAAAGCAAAATAGTTTTAAAAACAACTTGTTCATCGAGATTTAATCTGTCTTTGTTGAGCGTGTAAGAGTCGAGAATTGCGCGAATTGACGGTTTTAAATTCATGCGTCCGACGTTGCCGCCGTGTTCGTCCGTGCCGCTCTCGTAAAAAAAATTCCACAGATAATCTATCGTTAGAAGGTCGCCTTCTTCTGGGCTTTTCGTCGCGATAAATTCTTGGAATGCTTTTATATTCGGGTCGCTGTTCTTTATGAAATTAAAAATGCTCCGCTGATTGGAGGCGAAGTATGACGCAAGATTTTTCAGCAAAATCACTGTTATCGGGTGAATCGGCAAAATGTCGGTTAGAACTTTTTCGTTGCGAATTTTAACAAAGTCCATAACAGCTTTGCGCGGCTCGGCGGTACGTTCTCTCAACGCGGCGGAAATATATTCCCATTCGGTTTTAGCAACGTCTTTGACTTTCAGCGCGTGCCCGACAAGTTCAAGTGCGATATTATCGGGCATTGTGATATTCATATGCGTAAATCTGTCGCTAACAATGCGAAAAGCTTGGTCGCCTTCACCGGCTAAACTTTGTGATTCGTGCGTGGCTATGACCAAATAAAAAGGCGCGATATTCGACAATTCCGCAAGCCGCTGGAATTCGTCCAAGTTATTACGGTTGTTGCCGAAGAACTTGGAGAACTCGTCCCAAAATAAAATAATCGCCTTCAAATCGTTTTCGGCGATAACTTCGGCAATCCATTCTGTCAATTCCTTCATGTTGATATTGAAGGCAAGGATACCTTCGCGCTCGCCGAGCTTCAAAATATCTTCGACGAGTTGAGAGACGGGGGCTTGAGGATTTTTAAGGCGTTCGATAATTTCTTCCGCGCTCCGACTAGCCAAAGTTGCGGACATGCGATATTCGGGCTTTTGAATTTTGGCGCGGAACATTTCAAGATTTGCTCTGTCGGATTCAAGCCAATTCGCGATTTTGCCGCGCAAAGTTTTTGCGCCGTCGAATTTGCAACCGTTCTTTTTGAGCACGGCAGTTAAGCTCTCGAAAACGGCAAAAATCAATTTCCGCGTGGAAGTTATATCGCCGGTAGCGTAGCGGGCAGCCGTAATGACTTTGCCTTTGCGAATTGTGCGGAGACGTTCGCGCAAATCAATTTCATCGCGCAAATTGTCGTATTCGTCAAAATAGGCGTCGAAGTCACTTTCAGTGCACGACAAAAGATTTTGAATCATCCAGAGGATACGCGACTTGCCTGTTCCGTAAGAGCCTTCAAGCCAAAGACTTTTCTTTTCCGAACGCGACAACGCACGCTCAATCATTTTCAACAGCGCAACAATATCCTTGTGCGGAAAGGTGTATTGCCATTTGTTTTTCGGGTCTTTGATAGAGCTTTCGTTGATTTCGGGGTAATAGCCCTCGTCAATCTCGAAATATTCAAGATACTTATTTGGTTCGTATGCCAACGCCGTCCCTCCTCAACGGTCAAACAATTTTAAAACGTCCTGCGAAGTCTTTTCTGGCACGAGCGAAATTTTTTCAAGATCATGGGTGAAAGTCGCGCTGATGAAGTCGGGATAATTTGCCGACAACCCGTTCAGAAATTGTTGCATTTCGTCACGGTCGATGCCGAAAATTTTTACCGGACTCACGCCCGCTGAATCAGAATCGCTCATTAGCCGCGACAGGTTGAATTGATACCAGCCGTCAGACGCTTCCGCGAATTTATACAGCGCGTACAGGATAACTCGCCCGTCGTCTAACTTCGCTTTTGTGCGCTTCAACGTCGATAGATTTTTCCCGTCGCTTGTCGTCGTCCCGAAGTTCAATTCTGTACCCAACGGAATTTCGCACAGCCGCTTAAAAGCCTTCACGATTGACTTTGAATCTTTAGCGGAAACCTCAACCGCTTGCAATTTTTCTTCGACAACTTCGCGGGTAATTCCTTCCCTAACAGGCAAATTTTCTATGTACCAGCGCATTTGCGGATTATTGTAAACGAGATTGACTAAAATCAAGCCCCACGCCGTCGCCGTATTCCAGCCGATTTTCTTTACAAGTTCGGTAAAGTCGGTAGTAGCTTTATTTTTTCTGTCGACAAGTTCCGCGTCAAATAAAAAGCGTTTGAACTTCGCGATTTGCATTACTCCCAGTTGATTATTTTCTAAAAACAATTTGGGGTTTGCAAAAAATTCTTTCAACCATTCGGGCTTTGGTGCATGGTCTAAAAAAGTATTCAGACTTTGCATTTTATCTATTCCTCCTTCGTTCGGCAATTTGCCAGAATCAAAAGCTAAGCAACCAGTCTCAATGTTATGACACTGCAGACAGTGGACGCATTTTTTTTCGTCAATGTGCAAGTCGTCCTTGAAAGAAATCGCGCCGTGTCTACAATTTGATTCGCAGACGCCGCAACCTACACAAGCTGCCGCCTTATGGAAGACAGATTTAAAAATTTTCATAGCGGGCGACTTATCATAGACGGCTTTGACTTTCGCAATAACGGTTTTATCTTCCGCTTCGTTGACTTCGTAAGGGAAGGCAGGCTCGCCGATAGTTTTAATCCACTCGCGCCAATCGGTTTTGGGAGCCGTGACGGTGATATAAAAATAATAGCCGGAAATTTCTTCGCGGTAATTGGTCACGGGATTTTTTAAATCTCTGCCGTTTCGCCTGTTCACCCAGCCACCGTTTGTTATGTAAGAATAAATATTTTCGTCGGTGACATTCGCGCTTATGTAATCTATAAATTTTTTCAACTCGTTAGGGTAGGCGTGATTGCGAAAAAAATCTGCTCTGCCGCTACTCATCGGGCAAAGCAGACAACCTGCGCGGGAATTGCCTTTCTTGTAAGTTTCGTTAATGGGCAAATTATGTATGAAAATATAAAGCCAAATTTCCGCCGCGCCCCATTCCAAAATTGAGTTATGAGAATATTGCCCGCGCTGTTTCATGCCGATATTTTCCACGTCGTAGCCAGAACGCTTGACGCTCTCTTGAGCACGGACGCCGACAAAATCCGCTCCGACGAAATCGGGCTTGCCCAAAATCTCGCGAATTTTCAAAGTTTGTGGCGCGGCTTTATGGACGCTACAACACCAGCGCAAGACAGTAGACGGCGCGCCAAAAAGTTTCCAAGACTCTTCGGGCAACATTTTTGACGCAGCGCGATAAAAACCGATACCTTCAGCTTTACATTGTTTTTCAACAGCGTCAACAATTTTATAAGTGTCAGGGAATTCCATTCGTGTATCGCCGAAGACGACGATAAAAGACGCCTTAGGCAGGGCGTGCTTAACCAAATCCAGCAAAACGACAGAATCTTTTCCGCCGCTGAACGCTACGTGAAAACAATCAAGCCGCGTGTGCATACACCGCCAATAATTGTAAATGCGCTTAATGGTCGCCTGGCGCAAGTTTTCCATTAGCTCAAAATTTTTCTCGGACATTTTATTTAGGTTGACGGGCAAAAGCGTTTCGCCTTCCGGCAAGCCGTCTTCCTCAACGAACTCAAGCGCGGGCTTTTCATAAAGGGAACCGCCCTTGACGACGACAATTTTTTTCCCGCGATAAAAATAGTTGCTCGCCTCCGCCCAAAGGTATGGAACGTCATTTTGATTTTCGTAATGCCAGCGGCGGTCAAAGCCCAAAATATTCATTTCTTCGGCGTAGACTGGGCGCGGCTCTTTAGACATAGGAGCTTCAGTATCTGTCAGCAAAATGCCGCCGGTCTCTTCGTCGAAATTATAAGCGTACATTTTAATGCCTCTCATCAATCATTTCTTGTGCTCGCGCAATTATTCGTTCAGTAACTTTGTCAATACATCTTGCTCGGAAGCCCTTATCAACCAAAAAATCTTCAATGGCAGATTTTTCGAGCGGCACTCTTTCTTGAACGACCGCTAAAGCTTGAACGTCAAGATAATCCGCGAATTCCATAGACTTGGGATAAATTGCGCCTGCGTTCACACTGTTAGCGGCGGGAGCAGCATAAACATATTTTTTGCTGTACTTGCGCAGAAAACTTTCGAGCAGGAACAAGTTCCACGAATAACCTTCGACCGGCGGAAAACCCGTAAAACTCGTGACGCCGCGCAAAGGGATAATTTTTCTCTTAATGAAAGGTCTTAAAGCTTTGTCGACTTCAACAACGTCAAAATTTATCAGCGCGTCTTTGACGAATAAATCTTTATCAACGCGAACCATTTGTTCATAAGCGGAATAAAGCGCGACATATCGAACGACCCCAAAATTTTCCGCAACTTCGGAAAGTTTTTCTAACGTCAATTTTTCTTGCTCGCTGATAAATTCTTGGAAATCTTTAATCGAACCCGTTTTAGTTTTTTTATCTTCGGTTTGCTCGCCGATGAATTCACGAAAACGATTTGACGCCCCCGTTACACTTTTTCTGCCGGCGATACCTCTTTTGAAAAGCCGTTTGCCGCGCTTTGTGAAATTTTCGGAGAAAAATTTTTCGTAGATAATGTTGCGCATATCCTTTTCGGCGACTTCGGGATTGAGCGCGAAATTAGAAGACAAGCTGTAATCTTCTGGGATAGCGTAGCCGACTTTGTCAATGTACAGAGAAATTTGCTTTTTAGCGGCGTCAATTTCGTCTGTATCGAATTGGATTTTAGAAAAAGGAATAAACTTGCCCGCGCTCGTCGGCAAATATTTTTTAGCGTCGGAGAGCACTTCCAAAATTTTTTCGGACGGGACATAAGGCAACTTTTCTTGCAATTCGTCAATCGAAAGCGAAGTTTTTGCCGCCGTAAAAATCTGCGCAATTAAATAATCAAGGCGCACTGCTCTTTTCGCCGAGCAGAATTCTGAAAAATAAAAATGTCCGCCAACAGCTGTTTGTAAAATCTTCTTCAAAACGTCGGGCGAAAAAACATGCGTAGCAACAAAAAAGTCCGAATGCTTTTCGTGAATTTTAGTATAGTAGGCAATTGAATTCGCACTCAAAATTTCGTCGAGAAAATGACGAATACTCTCGGCGTTTTCGTCGGAAATGAAATAAAACCGCCCGCCATCCTCAATACCATTTGCGCGAATAATTTCCACAATGTAATTGCGCGAAATGTGTTCTCCGTCATTGTTTACCGAGTAAATGCGCGAAACTTTGCTCGTATCAATGAAGTCGTCGCGTATCCCGTTTGGAAAATTGCTCTTCATAATATCAACAACATTTTTAACAATATCTTGCATTATATATCATCCTAAAATCTAAACAATACTTAAAAATCTCTCTTTTTTAGAGACTATACCACAAGAAAAATGGTTTGTCACTCAATGCCCAAAAAATAGTGCAAAAATAGTGCACGCGGATTTTGGTGAATGTGGTAAGATATGTCAAAGTAGGTTTAGTCGAGAATGTTCACTTATGCATTTCACTACGTGAAATGCCAAAAATCCCGCGTTCTGACGCAAAAAACAGCTCAAAAAATATGCCAGTCGCTATGCTCCTTGAACCTGCGGTTGGCTCTCGAAAGGGAGGAACATCTTCTTTGGCGATGTATCATTTCCGTATCAAGTCGGACAAGAAACCGAAAGGAACGAAAATTTCTGCCGTCAAACATGTGGAATATATTAACCGTGAAGGCACTTTTGCGCACGACGAACGCTGGAAACAAAACAACAAATTCGTCGGCAATTTCATCACGACGGCTCAGATGCCAAACGCGCTTGACGGACTAAATGCGCTCCTTTACAAGACCGATGATTTTGGCTCTATTAAAAATTCTGAGCGCGGGATTGAAGTCACTGAAAATTTTTCCCACACCACTATTGCCATTGCGCTTCTGTTAGCCGACAGAGCTCTGAATCATCAACCACTGATTATAAATGGCTCTCCCGATTTCCATAAGTCGGTATTGAAAGTCGCCCTTCAAGATAATCTCCCTATTTCTTTTCACGATAAACTTATGCAGGAAACTTTTGAACTGCGAAAACGAGAAAATGAAACCGAAAGAAGAAACTTCCTCGCCAACGGAGGAAAAATTGTCACCAAACGCCCAAAATATCAATCTCGGATTCATCCAGCTCGCGTTAAAACTATAAAGGAAGCAACAAAAACAGGATTTCATTTGCCTTCATTATCTCAACTTCCGTTGCTAAAGGAAACATCGGAAGGAATAAAATTGACCGAAGATGAAGCACTTGACTTAAAAGAATTCATGCGTGAACAATATCAGCGCGTTCGTTATGATTTTTCCAGCGAGCAAAAAAGTTTTGCCCAGCTGACTGTTAAAAAAATTTTGGAAAATGTGGAAGAGGCACGTAAACAACAATCTGCCGTTTCTCACGCTGAGTATATCAATCGAGAAAAAGCGTATGAAAATCGCGGTGGCTGTATCTTTCAATTTTATTGCCTACCGAAATGAGCGAAGAACAACCCAAAAAATTTTTTCCAAGCCGCCGATAAATACGAAGGCGTCGGACATCGCAGATATGTCGAGATTGAATTTGCGTTGCCAAACGAATTAAAAACGGTCGAGCAGTATCGGCAGATTATCGACGCTTTTATCGCTAAACATTTGAGCGACCATTATTATGCCTACGCGATACACAACAAAATAGGAATGATGTCAGACGGACAACATCATCCACACGTTCATATTATGTTTTCCGAACGCCTCATTGACGACGTGGAACAAAAGGAAGAACGAGCCGCTAAAGCTTTCTTTCTCTATCCGGCACGAAAGAAAAAAGACGGCTCTGAACCGCCTTTCGAGGAAAAATGGAAACGCGGTGCCCCTAAAGACCGTAAGTGGTGCAATCGGCAATACGTAAGCGAAATGCGCGCTGACTTTGCTCGAATTCAAAATGCTGTATTGGAGCAAAATGGTTTTTCCATTCGCGTTGACCATAGAACACTACAGGCGCAAAAGGAAGAAGCGGAGAAAAACGGCGATACTTTTCTTGCCAGACTTTTTAGCCGTATTCCGGAAGAATATGTCGGTATCATTTCCTGCAAAGAAGATGATGACCCAAAAGTAGAACGGCTGAAAGAATTTCGCTCTCTTCGCAAACAGCATTTTGGTTTAATCATGAAAATAGACGCTATAGCGAAGGAAACGGAAGAATTGGAAACTAAGGACTCTGTTCAAATTGCCTCTACCGCCACAAAAAGGCTCATGGACTCGAAAGAATATACTGAGCAAAAATTTTCCTCACCATATCTTTTGGAATTGAAAAATAAAATGCTGACAGCGATAGCGGAAGTGAACAAATGGAAGCGCGTCATTATTTCCCAACATGATGCCGAAGAACGAGCAAAACTTGAATACATGACTAAATTCGAGCGGGAGCTTTGGCAAAAATATTTTGAAACACTTGCCCAGAAAAAGCAGATGGAAGAATTTTTGCAGACGCTCAAAAAGCCCGAAGAATCGGATAAAGATGAACTTAAAGCTTATGAGGAGCTTATTCATGGCGTTAATTCTAAAATTTTTTCACTATTGACAGAGGCACGAGCGATGAAAAAAACAGTGGAGGACATCAAACGCCGCCTTGAAAAACCTGAATTCAAAAATAATATCCTGATGGTGACGCACCGGATTTTACAAGCAAACACGCACGCAAGAAAAATGCTAAAACGAGCAAGCGAGGAGCTCGACAAAGCGGTCGATGACCTCAGAAATGCATTGTTCGCAAAGACTTTGGAAGAGTCGCAAACCAGTTTCAAAACCCGTGAAGTTTACGACCTGATTCATCAGCAGTATCGCGCCCTTAAAAAGGAACACGAGGATTTGTTCGTTGAAAAATTTCACATCCAACGCCAGATAATTTCGCCGGAACGCGCTATCTTTATGGCGAAAAATATTTTTGTACGTGGAGAATATAAAAGACTGCGCGAAAAGATTCGGCGATACAAAAAAGAAGAGCAAAAGCTTGCTCCTAAATTGCTTGCTTATGCTAAGGAAGAAAAAGAGTTCCAAAAGCGAGACTGGTCGGTCTTCCCACGCTCTACTTTTTTGCAAGTGCAATATTATCTGACCAAACAGCGTACATTGCTGGAATTGGAAAGAAGCCATCTCGACCAAATTAAATTCTCTCTTCAAAACAAACAAGCCGAGTTGGAAACATTATGCCGCCAGCCCGACGCGGCGAAGAAAATCGAAATCATTGCTATTGGCATTCTTCGCAAAAATTCAAGATTCGTTCGTCAGCTTGAAGAAGTCGAAAATCGCGACAAAGAAATACTTCAGCGCATGAATCACGCTAAAGAGCAAATGAAAGCATTAGAAAACCGTATTGCTCTCGATAAAGTCAATACTCGTTATCGTGTTATGGTTTCAG
>CAMJKR010000004.1 GCA_946406415.1 uncultured Selenomonadales bacterium
AAATTTATATATCATTGGCGCGACCCGCTCAAGGGCGAAATTGTCATCTTCCGATATCCCAGAGACCATAGCCGCGATTTTATTAAGCGCGTGATAGCCGTCGGCGGAGACACAATCGAGATTAAAGACGGGCATGTTTACGTTAACGACGCACTTGTCAACGAGGATTACATAGCTGAAAAGACGCGCACGGAATATCCTAAGGCGACGGTGCCGGAAGGGACTTTGTTTGTATGCGGCGACAATCGGAGAAATTCTTTGGATTCGCGTTTCCCCGACGTGGGCTTTGTACCTTTAGAGCTTGTTAAGGGTAAAGCCGCATTAATTTTCTGGCCGATTGATAATATTGCGTCGTTGCCATGAGCAGTAATTTTTACGCGGCAGTCACGATAATTTTATGGGGAGCAATGCCCGCACTCACCAAAGATTTATTGAATGCCTTGCCGCCCTTTGAAACATTAGCGATTAGCAGTTTGTTCGCATTTTTATTTTTATTATCGGTTAATTGGCGGGCGCGTTCTTTGAAAAATTTATCGGCGGGGAAAATTTTTACAGCGGCTTGGCTCGGTTTCTTGGGATTATTTTTGTATTCGGCATTCTTCTATTACGGATTAAATAGAATGACTTCGCAAGAGGCGTGCATACTCAATTATCTGTGGCCGCTGATGATAGTTTTATTTTCCTGCCCAATACTCGGCGAAAAATTCACGCGGCGGAAAATGTTGGCAATCGGCATGTC
Source organism: uncultured Selenomonadales bacterium (assembly GCA_946406415.1). Lineage (GTDB taxonomy): Bacteria > Bacillota > Negativicutes > Selenomonadales > Selenomonadaceae > Quinella. The sequence continues at coordinate 740 of CAMJKR010000004.1, forward strand.
GTTTATCGGAATAGTACTTGTGATGTTCGGCGGCGTCGAGGAAAATTTTTCTTCGGAGAAAATTTGGGGCGCATTGAGTTGCGTAGTAGCGGCGGCGTGTTACGGATTATTTTCGGTGCTGAATAAATTTTGTCGGCTTGAACAAAAATTTGCAATGATGATAATTTGGGCGACGACGGCAATTTTTTCATTCGCGGCTGGCTATATTTTTGAGCAATGGACTTTGCCCAGCGTCGGACAATTTATCGGCTTGTTGTGGCTTGGCGTTTTAATTGACGCGGTGGCGTATCTGACTTGGGCGTTGGCACTGGAAAAAACATCAAACGTAGCGTGGACGGCTAATCTGGCGTATTTGGTTCCGATACTTGCGATATTTATTTCGACGTTGGTTTTCAGCGAAGAATTGTCGCTCGCTGTGATACCTGCCCTTGTCTTAATAATCGGAGGAATTTTCATCAACAAATGACGATTGGGGGTCGTAAGTTTGCTAGGAAAAAATGTTGTATGTATGGAAAATTTTTCGGAGGAAGAAATTAGATTAGTGCTCAACACCGCCCGCAAGATGAAACAAATAATTCGACGCGGCGGAGAAAAAAAATTGCCTAACCTGCGCGGCAAGTCGATTGTAAATTTATTTTATGAGCCGTCGACGCGGACGAGGACTTCATTTGAGCTGGCTGGAAAGTATTTGGGCGCAGACGTGGTAAGCATAAACAGCGGCACAAGTTCAATCGTCAAAGGTGAAAGTCTTCGTGACACGCTTAGAACGATTGAAGCTATGGGCGTCGACGCGATTGTTATGCGGCATAAATCGGAGGGCGCGGCAGATTTCGCAACCAAAGTCGTTAAGCCCGTGATAATCAACGCCGGCGACGGAGCACACGCGCACCCCTCGCAAGCTCTTTTGGACTTATTTACGATTGAACAGCACAAAGGACGCCTTGCCGGTTTGAAGGTTGCAATTATCGGCGACATTTTACACAGCCGAGTTGCCCGCTCTGATGTCTACGCTATGGCAAAAGTTGGAATAGAAGTACACCTCGCTGGACCGAAAACTTTGCTACCGAGATTTTTTGAGTTCGACGGCGTTAAAGTTCACGAGGAAATTGACGACGCGATTAAAAATGCCGATGTGATAAACGTTTTGCGAATTCAACTGGAACGACAGCAGGCGGGATTATTTCCGTCAACGAGGGAATATGCGCGGGTCTTCGGCATAAACGACGACCGCTTGAGATTGGCAAAAGATGACGTGTTAATTTTGCACCCTGGTCCGCAGAATAAAGGCTTAGAAATTTCGTCGGAAGTCACCTACTGCCCGCGCTCAGCAATTCAAGAGCAAGTTCAAAACGGCGTGGCAGTTCGCATGGCTTTACTTGACTTGACATTAAACGGAGGGAATTAACATGAAATTTATTCTTGGCAAAGACGGCACGTTGGCTTTTAACAGCAAGTTCGTTAAGACGATTTATCTTGAGCAGGAAGACGGCGCGGCTGTCAGCGTAATAGCAGAACTCGTTGCGCATTCCGAGAAAGAATCAGTTTACGATTACAACGCTACTTTGGCGACATTTGATAAAGGCGACTTAAAAGAAAATTTTTCTGCGGCGCAAGCTTATTTGGCTGAACTCGTTAAAGAACTTAATGGAGGGACGAAATGACTAATCAAACGTGGCAGATTCAGAAGTTAGCGGCAAATATTTCAAAGACGCTACTCCTGCGCGGCGGACGTGTGATTGACCCTGCCAATAATTTTGACGGCGTGGCTGACGTGTTGATTATCGACGGGAAAATTGCGGCGGTTAAGCCCGATATAAAATTTTCGGCGGATTACGAGTACGACGCGACGGGAAAAATCGTTACGCCCGGATTAATTGATATGCACGTTCATTTTCGCGAGCCGGGACAAGAGGCTAAAGAAGATTTTTTGAGCGGCTCTAAGGCGGCAGTGGCGGGCGGCTTTACGACGGTTGCAACTATGCCGAATACTTCGCCGGTCGTCGACAATGCGGCATTGGTTCGATCTATGGTTAAACGCGCAGATGACGTCGGGATTATCAACATAAAAATTATCGGCGCAGTCACGAAGAATCAACAAGGGCAGGAGCTTGCCGAAATGCGCGATATGATTGCGGCGGGCGCGGTTGCCTTCAGCGACGACGGGCATTTTGACGACAACGCCAAAATTTTTATGAACGCGCTGGATTATCTGCACGACACCGGCAAACTTATCATTTGTCACGAGGAAGAAACTTCGCTGGTTAAGGGCGGCGTCATGAACGAGGGCAAGCGCAGTGCGATTTTAGGCTTAAAAGGTCGTCCGACGGTCGCTGAAGATATTGCCGTTGCTCGCGACGTTTTGTTAGCGGAATATACTGGCGGGCGCGTTCACATTGCGCATATCAGTTCAGCGCGGTCGGTTGATATTGTTCGCGACGCTAAAAAACGCGGCGTCAAAGTCACGGCGGAAGTTACACCGCAACATTTGACGATGACGGAAGATTTAGTTAATCCCGCTGACGCTTCCACGAAAATTAATCCGCCGCTTAGAACGCAAAAAGATTGCGACGCTTGCTTAGCTGGTTTACTCGACGGCACGATTGATGCGATTGTTACAGACCACTCACCGCACGCGCCCGAAGAAAAAGACCGCGAATATATTTACGCGCCGAGCGGCTTTCCAGGACTTGAGACTAGTGTTGGCGTTCTGTTCACTGAACTCTATCATAAAAATAAAACCGAATTGAAAACTTTAATCAGCAAAATGACAGCCGAACCCGCGCAGATTTTCGGATTGAACGCAGGAACTTTATCAGTTGACGCGTCCGCTGACGTTACGATTATCAACCCCGAACTTGTCTGGACGGTTGACGCGAAAAATTTCTACACTAAAGGAAGTCATTCGCCTTTTATCGGACGCGAGCTTAAAGGGCGTGTCGTAGCTACGATTGTTCACGGCAACTTAATGAAGCTCAATCAATGGTAAAAAATTTTTCCCCGATTAAGTGTCGGGGATTTTTTTTGTTAAATTTTTTGTCGACGTTAAAAATCATTAATGCTATAATGGGCAGAAGTTTTTCTGAAAGGGGGCTAAGGCTTGCAGAGACAGCGAACTTTAAGGAATAAAGTTTCTTGCGTCGGCGTCGGGTTGCATTCGGGCAAAGAGGTTAAACTGGAATTGAAACCTGCCGACGTTGACAATGGAATATTTTTTTTGCGAACGGATTTGCCCAATCACCCAAAAATTCACGCGACCGCCGCTAATGTGACAGCCACGCTTAGAGCGACGACACTGGCGGAAAATGGCGCAAAAGTTTTCACGATTGAACATTTGATGAGCGCGTTGAACGCTTGCCGAATCGATAATTGCGAAATTGAAATCAGCGCGGAAGAGCCGCCCGTTTTAAATGGCAACTCGATTGACTTTTTTAATATGATTCAAGCGGCAGGCGTCATTGAACAGAATAAAGAGCGCGAAATTATTCGGCTCGAAAAAATTTATCGCGTTGACGGCGAGGAGGGCAAACGATTTGTTATGGCTTTGCCTTACGACGGATTCCGCGTGAGTTTCGTTTCGGTTAATCCGCACCCGCTGATTGGAATTCAGTACGGCGACTTTGAGATAACCGAAGAAATTTATAGAAAAGAAATTGCGCCTGCGCGGACGATTGCTTACGAGAAAGAGATTGACGCCTTGCGCAAAATGGGGCTGGGGCTTGGTGGCACGCTTGAAAACGTTATCGTCTACAACGACGCGGGTTGGCTCAATAAACTAAATTATCCCGACGAACTCGTTCGCCATAAAATTTTGGACGTTATCGGAGACATGCGGCTTGCGGGCATTTTTAATTGTCATATCGTGGCGGCGGCGTCGGGTCATGCCCTTAATACTAAACTTGCGAAAAAAATCTACGCAGATTTTGCTTAAAGGAGCGATATAAATGGTATTGGAAATTGAAGACATTATGAAGATTTTGCCGCACCGCCCGCCAATGCTGTTGGTGGACAGAATTTTAGAAATCGACCCGTTTAAATCGGCAACAGGTTTAAAAAATATCACCATGAACGAGCCGCAATTCGCCGGACATTTTCCCGGTCATCCGATAATGCCGGGCGTTTTACAGCTTGAGGCAATGGCGCAAGTCGGCGGCGTGGCTATGCTTTATCCCGAAGAACATCGCGGAAAAATTGCACTGTTCGGAGCAATGGACAATATCAAATTTAAAAAAATGGTCGTGCCTGGTGATACACTCATAACTAAGGCGGAAATCGTCAAAGTGCGCGGATTGTTCGGTATACTTCACACTGACGGTTATGTTGACGACAAACTTGTTGCCGTTGCCGATTTTACTTTCGCGCTCAAAGGACGAAACGAGCTTTGAAGTTTGCTTTTAGCTAATTGCTAACAGCTAAACGGGAGTGGAGGAAATGATAGAACTAGAAAGCAAAATTCACCCAAGCGCAGTCATCTCAAGTAGCGCACGAATCGGCGAGAACGTTACAATCGGTCCTTACAGCGTGATTGGCGACGAGGTTGAAATTGGCGACGGGTCTATTATCGGTCCGCACGCGGTTATTGATAAGTGGACGACGCTTGGCAAGGGGTGCAGAGTTTTTCAATTCGCGTCGGTGGGTGCCGAGCCGCAAGATTTAAAATTCAAGGGCGAGCAAAGCTCTACAATTATCGGCGACAGGACGACAATCCGCGAGGGCGCAACGATTCACCGAGCAACCGGCGAGGGCAATGAAACCCGCATTGGTAGCGATTGTTTGTTAATGGCGTATATTCACGTGGCGCATAATTGCACGCTTGGCAATCACGTTATCATGAGCAATTTGGCGAGCTGTTCGGGACATGCCATAGTTGAGGACAGAGTTGTAATCGGCGGCATGGCGGGCGTTCATCAATTCGTAAAAATCGGACGCAATGCAATGGTCGGCGGTATGAGCAAACTCGTTCAAGACGTCGTGCCGTATACGCTGGTTGACGGTCATCCCGCTAAAGTTGTCGGCTTAAACAATGTCGGAATATCGCGGGCGGGTATTCCGTTGGAAAGTCGACGGCTTATCAAACAGGCTTATAAAATTTTATATCGTTCGGGCTTGAGCTTGCCGGAGGCGATTGCCGTTATAGAACAGGACGTTGATTCTTGCGAGGAAGTCGAACACTTCTTGCGATTTTTGAGAAATGCGGAACGCGGCATTTGTCGTGAACGCCGCGATTTTGAGGATAAATAATTACAAGCAAAAAAGATAATAAAACAGGACGTTGATTCTTGCGAGGAAGTCGAACACTTCTTGCGATTTTTGAGAAATGCGGAACGCGGCATTTGTCGTGAACGCCGCGATTTTGAGGATAAATAATTACAAGCAAAAAAGATAATAAAACAGGACGTTGATTCTTGCGAGGAAGTCGAACACTTCTTGCGATTTAGAGAATAAATAATGTTGATTTTCGGAGGTCATTTTAATGGAAAAGCTCGGAATATTAGCGGGCGCGGGAAAATTGCCCGTCGAGTGCGCACGCGCCGCCGCTAAGCTCGGCTATGAAGTTTACGCCGTCGGCTTGCTGGCAAACAGTGATACGCAAATCGCGCAGTTCGCTAAAGATTATCAATTTATCAGCGTCGCACAGCTTGAGGCGATTTTGAAGTATTTAAAAATCAATCAAGTGCAAAAGGTCACGATGATTGGCAAAGTCACGAAGGAACTTTTATTTAACGGCGCAGTTCAACCCGACGCGAGAATGTTGCAGTTGATAATGAGCCTGCCCGACAGAAAAGACGATACAATTATGATGGCGTTCGTGCGTGAACTGGCAAAGGCGGGAATTCAAACGTTTGATCAAACTGCGTTGATTAGAAAATTAATGCCGCGCAGAGGAACAATCACCAAACGCGAACCGACGGAGCAAGAACGGCAAGATATGGAATTCGGTTTTCGCATTGCCAAAGAACTCGGACGCTTTGACATTGGACAAACGGTCGTCGTTAAAAATCGGGCGGTTATGGCGTTGGAGGCTATCGAGGGAACGGACGCTTGCATAGAACGCGGCGGGCGATTGGCTTATGGCGGGGCAGTCGTCGCTAAAGTTTCTAAGCCGCAACAGGATAATCGTTTCGACGTGCCGACGGTCGGTTATCACACGATTGAGCAAATGGCGCAGTTCGGAGCGACGGCGTTGGCTATTGAGGCGGGCAAAACTCTTTTAGTTGAGCGCGAGCAAATGATTTCGTTCGCCGACGCTAAAGGTATTTCAATCGTCGCCATGTAAAAATTTTAAAGCGGGCGGATTAAAACGTCTGCTTTTTTGTTGCAAATTTCATTGTCAACGGGCGCGATTTATGATTTAATAAGCGTAAACAGTTTAGCGATTAGTGGTTGGTGATTAGCGATTAGAATTCTAACCACTAGCCACTAACCACCAGCCACTAAAAAGGAGTGATTGCCATGAATTTAAAGGAAGCGTTTCAAGCGCAGAACAAAATCGAAAAGCTCTTCGACTTCGTGAGCGGCTATCTTGGCGACGGGAAAAATTTAGTCAGTATCACGGAAAAACATTTGCGCTCAAAGGCGGCGGAAGGTCAGCCCGACGAAAAAATTAATATCGTTATCGACAACAAATTTCCGCCCGATAAAGTCATTGATTTCTTGCTTATGTTGATTGACGAGCGCGAAAAACTTGCAAAGGCGATTCACGCGGCGAAAAGTTCCATGCAATTCGATTTGGATAGCGCAGTTGACGTTAACAAGAAACGCCATTCAGCGGCTAGAACTCTGCGTGAACTTCGGCAATTCAAAAGCTCAAGTTTGCTGGAAAAAAATGCGGGTGTCGGCTACGTCTTCAACAAAGAAGGCAACCAGACAACTTATCGCTACGACATTGAGCGCGTCAAGACGATTGATTACGATCGCAACCGCGTCCGCGACCTTATCGACAAGCTTCAAGTTCAAGCCGATAAAGTTTCCAATGAGATTGACTTCGCGCTTATTTCGACGACCGTAAAATATAAATTGCCCTTCGACATGAACGCCGGCAACTTGGAAGTCATCGAGGATTTTGTAAGTAAGTAAAATTTTTCGTTCAAGGTTTCGGCGGAGGGCAGAAGTTTCGAGCAAAGTCGGTTCAGGTGCAGATGAACTGAGAGGCTGCACAGAAAATTTGCGAATGATTAATCGCTAACCTAAAGGGTGTAAGAGGGAACTGTTGCACCGTAAAAAAATTTCGTCAAGCTAAACGTTCGTTCGCAAGCTCAATCAGTCGATAGCTCTTTAACTTGTCAACTCGCCATATCACCAAACATAAACACGCCTCCACAGGTGAATTGAATAAATAACCTTGTCCGTTGCGTCGCCTTGCTTGAAGTTTTGAGCAGGCGGCAAATAGACGACGCCGAAATTTTTGTCTTCCGCCGAGACCTTGAACATTTTTAATCGCGGCGAACAGCTAAAATTTTTGTAGCGTAAATCGCGACCGCTGTTTGTCAACTTTTTAAAAGTTGCGCCGAGACCTTGAACATTTTTAATCGCGGCGAACAGCTAAAATTTTTATAAAGTAAATCGCGACCGCTGTTTGTCAACTTTTTAAAAGTTGCGCCGAGACCTTGAACATTACAAAAATTTTTAAAGACAGGAAGTGATTTTATGGACGCACTGATTCTATCGCGCTTACAGTTTGCAATTACTACGATTTACCACTTTTTATTTGTACCCGTGACTTTGGGCTTATCAATATTTGTTGCACTGCTTGAGACGTGGTATATCAACAGCAACAGTTACGAAGAGCGCGTTAAGCTCAAAAAGCTCGTAAAATTTTTCGGTACAATTTTCCTGATAAATTTTGCAATGGGCGTCGTAACAGGTATCGTGCAGGAATTTCATTTCGGAATGAACTGGTCGGAATATGCGCGATTCATGGGCGATATTTTCGGCGCACCGCTTGCGCTTGAGGCTTTGACTGCATTTTTCATTGAGTCGACATTTATCGGGCTGTGGATTTTCGGCTGGGATAAGTTGAGCGAAAAACTTCACTGCCTTTGCATTTGGATTGTCGCGTTCGGCAGCAACCTTTCTGCGTTCTGGATTCTTGTCGCGAACTCTTTTATGCAACACCCCGTTGGCTACGCGATTGAGGGCGGACGCGCCGTCATGACAGATTTTGGCGAACTCGTTACTAATCCTTACGTCGTCGGCGAATATTCCCATGCTTTTTTTGCGGGCATAACGACAGGCGGTTTTTTGGTTATCGTCGTGAGCGCGTGGAAGATTGCAACGGACGAGGCGTCGCGTGAAATTTTTGTCCGTACACTTCGCCGCGCAGTTCTTTACACTTTGGTTGGTGTTTTAGGCGTAATGGGTTCGGGACATATGCACGCCCAATATTTAGCCGAAGGCAATCCGATGAAACTTGCCTCATTTGAGGCTTTATGGGAGACGGAAAATCCCGCGCCGTTTGCAGTTGTCGCCGATATTAATCAAGAGGCGGGACGCAACGACTTTGAAATTTTAATTCCGAACATGTTTAGCTTTATGGTTCACAATTCTTTTGACGGCGAAGTTAAAGGCATTAACGATTTGCAGCGCGAGGCAGTTGAAAAATACGGTAGCGGCTATTACATTCCAAACGACGTGCGCGGCATGTTCTGGAGCTTTAGAGCAATGGTCGGCGCGGGCGGTGCACTGTTGCTGATTGTCTTCGGAACGGGTTGTTTAGTCTTCTTCTGCCGCGATAAAATTCGTGACCATTTATGTTGCTTAAAATTAATGCCGCTGTTATTACCAATTCCGTTTATCGCGAACTCTGCGGGCTGGTACATAGCGGAGGCGGGTCGTCAACCGTGGATAGTCGTCGGCTTGCAGAAAACGGCGGTAGCAGTCAGCCCGAATTTATCGGCGGGTGAAGTTTGGATAACGTTAATCGGCTTTACGGCAATTTATCTGTTCTTGGCAGTGTTGGCAGTCTTCGCGGCGGTTATGTTCATACGTCGTACACAAATTACGGAGGAGGAGTGATTTCTTTCAGGGAGGTTGATTGCAATGACTGATTTGGAAATGAAAGTTGAAAGGCTCGACGAACGTGTTTCTAGTCTTGAACAGCGCGTAACTGAAACAACTACAAATGTAAACAGTTTGATTCGCGAACTTAAAGACTTCAAAAACGAAATGCGCGACCGTGACAATCAACGCGCCGCCGAAATTACCGAAATGCGGCAAAAGCATGACGCTGATATGAAGGAAATGCAAAAAAATTTCTACGCGAAGATGGACAACATGGACGCAAAAATTGACGGCATCGGCAAGCATGTTCAAAATTTAACCGTTGCCGCAATAGTTGGAATTGGCGCGGCAGTAGCAGGAATTGGAGCGATTGCAGTTACTGTTATTTATTCCGTCTTGCGCTGAAAGGGAGTGAGGATTGTGGCTTTAAATATCGTTTGGTTTATCTTGATAACGGTGCTCTTCACGGGATTTTTTATCCTGGAAGGCTTTGATTATGGCGTCGGCATGATGATGCTTGGGCGTCCGAAAAATGAACGTTCGCAATTTGTCCGCGCAATAGGTCCGGTTTGGGACGGCAACGAGGTTTGGATGATAACGGCGGGCGGCGCGACTTTTGCGGCATTTCCGCACGTCTACGCGACGATGTTCAGCACATTTTATCTTGCGCTGTTTTTAATGTTGCTTGCGCTGATTATGCGTGGCGTGGCGTTTGAACTGCGCGGCAAGCTCCAATACTCGGATTGGACAAATTTCTGGGATTTCGGAATAATGTTTGGAAGTTTCGTGCCGGCTCTCTTATGGGGCGTGGCAGTCGTAAATCTTCTGCGCGGCTTGCCAATAGATTATCAAATGCATTACGTTGGAAATTTCTTAGACTTGTTAAGCCCGTGCGCTTTGCTCGGCGGAATTTTCTTTGTGTTGCTGTTCGCTTTTCACGGCGCAAATTTCTTGCTGATAAAAATTGCGGACAAAAGGTTGCTCGAAGAACTTCAACAGAAAAGTGTTTGCTTAGGTATTTCGGCATTAATTGCCTTTGCAGTGTTCGCAGGTTTTGCTTTTGCCGATACGGATATTCTCGCCAAATTGAGCACGGTAATTTTCTTGGGCTTGTCGATTGGCGCATTGATTGCAAGTTGTGCCGGAGCAAAAGCCGGTTGCGGTTGCAAAGCGTTTATCTCCTCGACGCTAGCTATTGCGTTCTTGACAATCGGATTTTTTACCGCGCTCTTTCCGCGAATTATGGTTTCCAGCATTTCGCCCGACTTGAGTTTGAATATTTACAATGCCGCCTCTACGCCGCACACTTTGATGCTTATGACGATTGCCGCGGCTATTTTCGTTCCGATTGTACTGATTTATCAAGCTTGGTCTTACAGAGTGTTCAAGGAGCGCGTGACGCCCGCTGATGTTCACTATCATTGAGCCTTCCCGCAACTGTAATAAATCAATAAATGTTAAGGTATAATTTTAAATGTCAAATATAAAACTCGTCCGCAAGTTGGCGCAAAAAAAATTCCGCAACGAATTAAAACTTTTCACTGCAGAAGGTTTAAGGCTTTGCGAGGAAGTGCCGCCCGCGCAGGTTGAATTCGGATTTTACACGCGGGAATTTTTATCAGACACTCGCGCTAGAATTTTAATTGAACGCTTGAAAAACTTAGAGGAAATTTCGCCGTCGACAATGGAAAAAATTTCCGACACGCAGACGCCGCAAGGGATTTTACTCGTTGTACGCCAAAAATTTTCGTCACTTGAGGAAGTCCTCGCAAAAAAAATAATCGCCGTATTAGACGGCGTGCAAGACCCAGGCAACGTCGGAACAATTTTGCGGACTGCGGCGGCTTTCGATTGCTCTGTAATTTTATTGAACGGTTCAGCAGAAATTTTTAATCCAAAAGTTGTGCGCTCGTCTATGGGCGCGATTTTTTATTTGCCGATTATAAAACTAAGCCGCGAGGAATTTTTAAACCTGCGCGGCGTGGAAATTTTAGCGGCGGCAGTCGATTCGTCAGCAGAAATTTATTACCGCCACAAATTTAATAAGCAAGTCGCAATAGTTTTCGGCTCGGAAGCAAACGGCGTGTCAAAAAAAATTCTCGACGTTGCTCAAAAAATTTTTATCCCGATGAATGGGCACGCCGAAAGTTTAAACGTCGCAACCTCCGCCGCAATAATTTTATCCGAAGCCGCTAGACAAAATTACTAATTCTCGTTGTCCGCTAATCTTAAAAGTTTTAATTCAAGCGGGTCATTAGATTTGGGCGGCGCGTGATGCTTTGCGATAATTTTTGCCTCCTTGAATAGTCCGATTTGCTGAAGTTTACGCGCTCCAATTTCCGCGTGGTTGTGATAGACGTAAAGCGCACGATTGCCGTTAATCTCCAGCCGTTCAGCTAATTGCGGCGCAAAACTCGTAATCAACACGACGAAAATTTTCCCTTTAATCGTTAAATCGCCGTCGCGCCTGCCAACATCGTGCAAAAGCGCACATCGAATCAAAAATTCCCTGTCGACGCCGCGTTTATCTTCGATTATCAGCCGCTCAACCGTGTACGCCGTGCGCAAGCTGTGATATTGGTCGGCTACGCTCATTGCAAAAAAAATTTTCTGCTCTTCGGCGTTCAAGTGCGCTAATATATATTTCCCGTCGTCAACGCTGATACGCGCCGTTACCGCCCTAAAAAACTGCAAAATCCTTCCAAAAACACTCATGCCAAATAAATTAACTCCATACATCTTTTTGCCGCGCAGGATTTTTCCGCGTCGGCTTTATTTTGTGCCGTCAAAGAGACTTCGACAACTTTTTTAGCCGCTCGGAGTTCTGCCGCTTTTTTTATTGCTAAATTTTCTTGACCTGCCGCATAACTTAAATAAAAATCTTTGGCTCGTGAATCGTCTGCAATGCCTTGAAATTTTCTCGCGTCCAAAATCCGTTCAATGCCCAGTGCAAAGCCCGTTGCAGGACATTGTGCGCCAAAATCTTTAAGCATGTTGTCGTATCTGCCGCCGCCCGCTAACGAATAGCCAACGCCCGGCGAATACGCCTCGAATACCATGCCCGTATAATATTCAAAGTCGCGAATCAAACCCAAATCAAACCAAATTTTATCCGCGACGCCGTAAATCTCCAGCAGATTATAAATTTCCGTCAAATTGTCCAGTGCACGGCGCGAACGTTCATTTTTAGCGATTGATTGAGCCGCCGTCAAAACTTCTTGTCCGCCTTGCAACGTCGGCAATTTTTTCAACGCCGCGTCAACGTCCAAATTATTCAACGCAACTATATCATGGCGTTCGATTGCCGATTTTATTTGCGCTTGAACTTCGGCTGATAAATTTTCCATAAGTCCGCTTGCAAATTCCACTTGTCCTAAACAAATTTTAAAGTCTTTAAGCCCCGCGACGTTTAAAGCCTGCGCGGCTAGCGAAATTATTTCCGCGTCGGCAAATGCGTTTGAAATGCCCAGCAACTCGACGCCCGATTGATAAAATTCGCATTGCCGTCCGGGTTGATTCGTTCTAAATCGAAAAACATTTGTATTGTAAGAGAGCTTGAGCGGCAACGGCGAATCTTTTAAGCGACTAACTGCCAACCTTGCTATCGGTGTTGTCATTTCGTGCCGCAAGGCTAACGTCCGATTATTTCCGTCGAACATTTTAAACAAATGCGGCTCGATTATCCGCCCGCTTGAAGTCGTCAGCGTTTCTAAATATTCCATTGTCGGCGTTACGACCTCTTCATAGCCAAAACTCGAAAACAGCTCGAAAATTTTCTGTTCGATTGCGCGTTTTTCCGCCGCCTCCACAGGTAAAAAGTCTCGCGTACCGTATGGCGTCTCTAAAAGTTCTGCCATAAGAAAACCTCCTTTTATATAAAGGTAGATATTAGAATCCGACAAGGATTTTAATGTAATCCACAAGGATAGTTTTCGCGCTTATTATTCGTCATTTTCATATCTGGTCTTGACGGGATATAAAATTGCCGCCGCGCCCGCGATTAAAATCGTTAAAACTATCGTCCGATTGCCAGCTGAAATGTCAGGGAAAAATTTTTCTGCTAAAAAACTTAACAAGAAACTAATGATGACCGCGCCGCCGATAATTTTATCTTTGCGAGCCGGCGGAATAATCACGGCTAAAAACATTCCGTAAAGCGCGACGCTTAACGCACTAACTGCCGAATTCGAAAAAAAATTCCACGCGACAATTCCACACGCCGTACCCAACGACCAGCCAGGTAGAGCCGTCAACATTGCGCCGTAGTTATAAAAGGGATTCAGCCAACGTCCACCGCGTGCGATTGATATTCCAAAAATCTCGTCAGTCACGTCGAAGCCGACAAAAATTCTGTGGTAAAACGGCGTATCGGGCGAAAACTTTTGACTTAAAACCGTGCTCATCAAAACGTAGCGGGCATTGGCGATAAAAGTCAGCAACGCGATTTCAATATATGGCGCGTCTGAACCGATTACCGTAAAAGCCGCGTACTCGCCCGCCGAAGCATTATTTAGCAAGCTGATAACAAAACCTTGCAACGGACTAAGCCCGACATATTTTGCGACAATGCCCAGCGAAAAACCCACAACAAAATATCCTAAACCAATCGGCGTGCCGTCGCGAAAACCTTCTATTAAAGCTTGCCGATTCTCACTCGTCATAAAAAGTTAAACCGTCGCTTTCCAGTTGCTTTCGCAAGCCGCGCATAAACTTTGAACCAGGATCAGTTTTAATAGAGTAATAACCTTTAACAAGCTCGATATAAAGACCGCTTGCTCGCGCCTTGTCCTGCTGATAGTGCCCAAAGACATATTTTATCGTCGGATATTTTTCATGCAAATATTTTATCAAGCGAACATTAGCCGCAAGCTGCGCTTCTGTTAAATCTTCGCGCCCATCATAGCCGCCGACGTTTTCGATTCCGATTGCACAATGATTGTAGCCGATAACGTGACGCGCAAAATTTGTTTCAGGCATGAGCCGCCAAATTGTACCGTCACGTCCAACTAAAAATTGTGACGCAACGTTTAATGTGCCGTCATGCATTTGCTCTGCGTAAAAAAAATTGTAATTGGATTCAAGCGTGCCCATCGCTGTCCAATGCACCACGACCGCTTGAGGAATTATTTCGCGGCAAATTTTTCCGTAGTGCTTAAGTGTGTATTCGTCAATCAGTTCGTCGCGATGATCTGTCCACAAAATAAAATTGTCGACGAAAAGTTTTTCTTCCGCGTGAACCGTTGACGACATAAAAATTATCGCCGCGCAGATTATTAAAAATTTTTTCATCTGAACAAATCCATTACGCGCCCAACATAATTTCTAGTTTCAGAATAGGGCGGAATGCCTCCGTAGCGTTGAACTGCGCCGGGACCGGCATTGTAAGCGGCGACAGCAAGCGGAATATTTCCATTAAAAGTTTCAAGCATTTGTTTAAGGTAGCGCGTGCCGCCAGCAATATTTTCTGTCGTGTCGTAGGGGTCAACGCCCAAACCCGCCGCTGTCTCCGGCATCAGTTGCATAACGCCAATCGCGCCGACGGGTGAAATTTCATCTTGATTCATGTCAGATTCGGCAATGGCAATCGCTTTGACAAGTTGCGGGTCGACGCCGTATTTATCAGCCGCCCGCGTTATCAAGTCTTCAACGGATAACGACTCTGCGCTGGGAATTTTAAAAGGCTCGTCAACCTGCGCGGCTTGCCGCTGATTAATAAATTCGACAATGCCCTTGACGGTTTGCGGGCTAACTCCATAAGCGTCGGCAGTCTGCATAATCAAATCTTCAGTCGGAATAATTTCTGCGTTCTTGCCGCTGTAATTGTCCTCAAAAACTTTTTCGTCGCGTTCAGGAACTTTAAGTTCGGTGTCGGGAACTTCCACGCGCTCAATCTTTGGAGTAGTTTTTTGCGGCTGATTAATTTTGCCGGGCAAAGCCTCTTCGCCTGGTAAATAATTCTTCGCGGGTTCCGAATTCTTTTGTACAGGTTGATTCTCAATTTTTTCCGCATCGCGCAGAGCTTGAGCAACTTTTGCTGAGTTAGCCGCGTCGTTTGCATTTACGGGTTGAGTTGCGCCTGGCAATTTCTGAACTTCATTAACGGCTTGAGGCGGCTGAACTTTTGCTTGCCGCGCAATTTCCCGTTCCAATGTCGCTTGAAAATCTGCGCCGTTAATGCCAATTTTGTTTTCTATCGACGCGATTCGCTGACGGATTTGGTCAATCCTTTTTGCTATCTCCACGCGCTCAACCGGTTGAATTTCAATCAAAGTTTACCCCTCCTATTTTCTCATTGACAGTTGCAAGCCGATTTCGTCAAGCATCTTTTGCTCCTCGAAAAGCACTTCCGCATTATACTCGTTAAGCCGCTTTTCTTTAAGCTGTTCAATACTTTTTAGATACGTCATCAGCTGCATTAAAATTTTTAACTTCTGTTGTTTATCTTGCGTCGCCTTTAAGATAACCTCCTGTTGCTTTTCAATTTGATTGCGTTTCCAATTAAAAAATTCGTTATACGTCATGATGATTCCGACTGTGACGGTTTTGCCTTCGCCTGTCATGTCGGCGAATTCTTTTTGCCCTTCCGCCATTTCACGCAATAAGACTTGCAACTTTGCTCGGCACTCCTCCAATTTTCGCGATGATTCAGCGAATTGCATTTCGGCATCGTCTTTTTTGCGTTTGGTGACTTTCAACAGCGTTTCAAGCTGGAATTTAAATTTTTTCATATCACTTGCCCGAAATCTTCATGAGTTTTTGCTTAGTAACCTCGTAAGTATCAACCTCAAAAATTCCTTGACAGAGGAACTCGTTAATCGAATCAATCTTGCCAATCGCCTCGTCAATGCGCTTGCTTGAGCCTTTAACATATGCGCCAATGTGAATCAAATCTTCGGCGTCTTTGTAAACTGCCATTAACGCCCGCATTTTCTGCGCGGCTTGCAAGTGTTCTTTGCTGACGACCTCGACCATAACACGGCTGACACTGCCCAAAACGTCGATAGCCGGGAAATGATTCTGCGCGGCGATTGAACGGCTTAAAACAATATGCCCGTCGAGAATGGAGCGAACAGCGTCGGCAATCGGTTCGTTCATGTCGTCGCCGTCAACAAGCACTGTATAAATACCCGTAATTGAGCCAGTATCACTCGTTCCGGCGCGTTCCAAAAGTCTTGGCAAAAGCGCGAAAACCGACGGCGTATAACCTCTTGTAGCAGGTGGTTCGCCGATTGTCAAGCCGACTTCACGTTGAGCCATTGCAAAGCGCGTAACTGAATCCATCATCAAAATAACTTTGTGCCCTTGATCTCGGAAATATTCGGCAATAGCGGTGGCAGTCATAGCTCCCTTGATTCGGACAAGTGCAGGCTGGTCTGAAGTGGCGACGACGACAACGGCGCGTTTAAGTCCCGCCTCGCCCAAGTCGCGTTCGATAAAGTCACGAACCTCGCGACCGCGCTCGCCAATTAACGCAATGACGCTTATATCCGCCTCTGTATTGCGGGCAATCATTGATAAAAGCGTTGATTTGCCGACGCCCGAACCCGCCATAATTCCGATACGCTGACCATCGCCCATAGTTATTAATCCGTCGACTGCACGAACTCCGACATAAAGATTGTCATGAATTCGCGGGCGTGTCAACGGGTGCGGCGGCGGGGCTTGCAACGGATATTCAAGCGTCGAAAGAATTGGTCCGAGTCCGTCCATTGGATTTCCTAAGCCGTCAAGCACACGCCCTAAAAGTTCATCACCGACTTTAACTTGAAGTGTTTTCTGCGCGGCAACGACTTCGCAACCAGGTCCGACGCCTTGCATTTCGCCAATCGGCATAAGCATAACAAAGCCTTCGCGAAAACCGACGACTTCAGCGGGAATGGACGGTACGTTTGGAAATTTCGACGTGATATAACACAACTCGCCAACGCTAACAGGCGGTCCTTGCGTCTCGATAACCAAACCAACGACCTGCGTAACCTTGCCAGTCAACTTAATCGTTTTGCACTCGTCGATAGCATTTTTGAGCTTTTGCAGGTTAATATCGTTCTTAATCATGTATCTCTCCAGTTGACAAATTTTAAACCTTCGACGCGGCTAAAATGTTTTACGTTAGAAGTTACCAGCGTGCAATCGTTGACCATTGAAATTGCCGCAATGTAAATGTCGTTGTCTTCAATCATCTGCTTGTGAGTTTGCGCGTAAATATCAATAGCTTTCTCCGTCGCCTGCATGTTGAAAGGCAAGTTAGACAAAGTTTGATAGAGACTCATGAACTTTTCCAGTTGCTTTGAGGCGTTGGCGATTTTGAAACCACGAACAATCTCGTAATAAACAATAGGGCAAATCGACAGCAAGTTGCCCGCCTTACGTGCTTTATCCATATGGCGAATTATATTTTCGTTGCCACGCAGATAATCAATAATAACGTTTGAATCCAAACAATAATTAGCCATAAAGTGCCGCCTTTCTTGCCTCTTCCGCCGCCTGATATTTGCCGAGCGCGTCTTTCTCTTCGTCAGTAATGGAATTGCGCATGGCTTCAAGAATCGTCCATTGCAAATTAGCGATTGTATTCTTATTCTCCGGTTGGGATTTAAGCTTTTCAATATCACTCTGCATTTTGGTTAGCATGGACAAAATTTTTTCTTCGTTAGACATAATAAATCACTCCTGGTTATTCAATACGGTTTTAACGGCGCGTTTCAACAAGTCAAGTTGCGTGGAAAGTCTAGCGTCGACGCCGCCATTTGGAGTTTCTATAACGCAATCGCCGGGCTTTAGTGCCTCGTCTGAAACAACTTCGATTGTCGCCGTGCCGTCAGTTAGCATTGATTTGAATTCCGGTCGCGCCATTAAAACTAAGTCGTAGCTGTAAGGTTCGACGTGAATTATAATTTCTTTTTGGTCGCGGACGTGATTAATCGCCTCGCGCACGACGGGCAAAATAACTTGCGGCGCGTCGAGGAAATGTTGCGGCAAAATTTTTTCTATCGCCATGATTACAATTTTAACAATGTCATCTTCCGCCTTAATAAAATATTCCGCTGTAAGCTCTTTAGCGTCCCGAAGTGTTTTTTGCGCCTTTTCATTCGTCTGCTTAACAATTTCGTCAAGTTCGTCCTCAATTTTTTCTTTGCCGTCTTTAATGCCCTTAGCCTTACCGTCCTTATAGCCCGCGTCGTAGCCTTCCTTTTGAACTTTATCGAGGAGGCTCTTAGCCTCTTGCTTAGTATCTTCGACGATTTTTTCAGCTTCGGCGGTCGCCTTGTCTAAAGTTTCTTGCGCTTGCTTTTCGGCTTGCTTTTTGAGGTCTTCAACTTGAGCTTTTATTTCTTCCGCCTGCTTTTTGAGCTGGTTTGATTGCGCTTT
The DNA here is from genome assembly GCA_946406415.1 of uncultured Selenomonadales bacterium. Taxonomy (GTDB): domain Bacteria; phylum Bacillota; class Negativicutes; order Selenomonadales; family Selenomonadaceae; genus Quinella. The sequence goes on from CAMJKR010000004.1 coordinate 19,106, forward strand.
TTCCTTATGTGCCTCGCGCAAAATTTCTTCCGTTTCCTTAGCTTTTTGCTCGATTTCTTCTATCTCCGCGAAAACTTTATCTAAAATTTCCTGCGGTAAACCGCGTTCAGGTTCCGGCTCTTCGACTTCTTCGGGTTCTTTATCGGCTTCTTCCGGCTCTTCGACGACGGGCGGCGGTTTTGGTCTTACACCGATTACGACGGGTTGACCGACAATCATGTTGCGCACAATATTTTTTTGCAATCAACTCGCCTCCTATTAAACAAGCATACCTTCGCCGCCGCCGCGCACGATTACAATCATTCCTTTATCTTCCATTGTGCGAATTACGTTGACGACTTTAGCTTGCGCCTCTTCCACGTCGCGAATCTTAACTGGTCCCATATAAGAAATTTCCTCGCGCAACATATCGGCGGCGCGTTTGGACATGTTCTTGTAAATTTTTTCCGCTACCTCGTCTGAAGTCGCCTTCATTGCCAACGACAAATCTTTAGTATCGACTTCGCGCAAAACAAGTTGCAATGAGCGGTCGTCCAACAAAACAATATCCTCGAATACGAACATGAGTTGCTTGATTTCCTCTGCAAGTTCGGGGCTGTCCACTTCCAAAGATTCGATAATTGCGCGTTCGGTTGAACGGTCGACGCGGTTGAGCACTTCGACGACTGCTTGCACGCCGCCCGCGATTGTAAAATCTTGCGTCGACAGCGACGATATTTTTTTCTCCAACACGCGCTCAACTTCGCGGATAACGTCGGGGCTTGTCCTGTCCATTAACGCAATACGCTTTGCAACGTCGGCTTGCGCGTCAACTGATAAGCCGCTCATTACGATACCGGCTTGGTCGGGCGACAAATACGCCATAACCAACGCGATTGTTTGTGGGTGTTCGTTTTGCAGGAAGTTCAAAAGTTGCGACGGGTCTGTTTTTCTCAAGAACTCGAACGGGCGAACTTGCAAGCTTGTTGTTAGACGGTTGAGAATTTCCGTAGCTTTCTCCGCGCCCAATGCCTTTTCCAAAACCGTCTGCGCATATTCCAATCCGCCCATTGAAAGGTAGTCATTTGCCATCATCAGCTGATAAAATTCGCTGATAACCATATTTTTCTTTTCAACGCTGACGTGCCGATTATTAGCTATCTCCAGCGTGATTGCTTCGATTTCGTCTTCGTCCATGTGCTCGAAAACTTTTGCCGCATAATCGCCGCCAAGTGCAATAAACAAAATCGCGGCTTTCTCGTGCGCCGTCATGGGCTTTGGTTCGTTGTACATGTCTTGTAAGCTCGGCATTTAATCTCCCCCGTTCAAAAAAATAGTGGCTAGCGATTAGTGATTTGTGATTAGATTTCTAACCACTAACCACTAACCGCTAACCACTTAAAAAATCATTCGTCTGTGGTGAGCCACGTCTTTATAAGCAAGGCGACTTCCGCAGGTTTCTCGTCGATAAGTTTTAAGATAGCTTGTTTTTCTTTGAGTTGCTGTCTTTCTTCCTCTGTAAGATTTTCTGGCGGAATAGCATTTTCCTCAATTTCCTGAGCGCGCTGTTCGGCTTGTGCCTCTTGAGTCTGAGCCAACGCTTGAGCTTCAGCAAGTCTCTGTGCTTCTTCCTCGCGCCGTTGTGCTTCTTCTGCTTGACGCGCTTCCTCTCTGGCTTGCCGTTCAGCTTCGAGTTTTGCTTCCATTTCTGCTTGACGCTCTTTGCGTTTCTTCCAGCGATACATGAGGAATCCGCCTAAAAGCAAAGCTGCAAGTAAAATCATAGCCGCAATCTCCGTGTACAAAATCCTGTCTTTGCGTAATTGTTCAAGCCGCGCCTCTTCGGCTCTCTGGTCGTTAAGGTCGGTATTGAACGGCATGGGCTCGACGGAAATAGTATCGCCGCGCTCTTCATTTATACCCGCCGCAGAACTTACAGCGCGAAGAAGTCCCTCTTGCTGAAGTTCGGTTATCGTATCGTTAACCAAAACGGCAACGGTTAGGCGGCGTATGGAGCCGGGCGACGCTATGATTTTCTGGTTTTCCTCGTTAACTTCGTAATTCTTCGTCGACTCCTTGCGCTCGTATTCGGCGTTAGCGTTTCTGTCTTCAGCGACATAACCGGGGATATTAGACTGAACACCGGCAGGACCACCTGGGATATTTGATTCGCCGTTGTAACTTTCGCTGATGTCCTGTTGACTGCGGATAATTCCCGACTCATCAACCACCGGCGTAAAAGTCTGACGGTCAATCTTTCTGTCGTCAAAGTCCAACTCAACGCTTACACGAACGAACGCATTGCCCTCGCCCAAAGTTTTATCCAACATGGTTTGAATATTTTGCTGAATATGATCGCGTACTCGCTTAGTCATTTCAATCTGATTAAGCGTCCGCAAATTCTGCGCATTTTGCCTTTCAAGCTCGTCATCGTCGTTTTTATTTAGGATATTGCCCTGCTCGTCGACTATTGTAATATTTTCGGGAGCAAGACCTTGAACGCTGTGACTTACCAAATTGACAATACCTTTAACTTCAGGCGTCGTCAACTTTGTTTCAGGTTTCAACATAAGGAGAATTGACGCCGTCGCGGGCTTTTCATTTTTTTTGTAGAGACTGTCCTCCGGTAAGACGATATGAACACGCGCCTTGTCGACGCTACCTAAATGTTCGATTGTGCGGGTAAGTTCGCCCTGCAAAGCTTGAAGATAATTTACTTTATTTTGAAACTCTGTGACGCCGAGTTTGCTGTCGTCAAAAATTTCAAAACCTTTATTGCCGCGTGGCAATCCCGCCGTTGCCAACTCAAGCCTTAAATCGTGCACTTGAGTAACGGGGACGAGGATTGTCGCGCCTTTTTTATCTTCAATCAGATCATAGGGCACGCCCGCCTCTTTTAAGCTGTTCACAACGTCGCCGGCGTCTTTCGTCTCCAAATTGGTATACAGCGGCACATATTCAGGTTTGCTACCGTACCAGAAGCTGATTCCCGCAAAAGCAAGCACTAAGATTAAAAGTGCACCGATAATAATATATTTACGCCTGCTTTGGTATCTGTTCCATAGCTCCTGGAGCCGCTCTCTCCAATTCGCCAATAAACTCAGTCCTTTCTAGGGATTAGCTATCAGCTACCCTACACCTGCATCCGCATGATTTCTTGATATGACTGTGTCGCACGGTTTCGCAACTGAAGGGTTAATTGGAGCGCGATTTCCGCCTTTTGAGAGGCAACTACTACTTGAGAAATGTCTTCTATTCTGCCCGCCGCGAGTGCCGCATTTAGCTTTTCGGACTCAAGCTCCAATTCGTTTACCTTTTTTAACGAGTCAACTAAATATTCCCCAAAACTTTTAACGGGCTGTTCGTCGACTTTAGTTTCATTTAAATGACTGCGTGCGCTCATTTTAACGGGTGTCATTTCCAACGGCGCAATTTCCATATTGTCACCTTCCCTTTGTCAACTTGTATCGATTAACGATTATAAACACTTTTCTTGACAATATCAAATACTTTTTAATTATCGATGTATAGAGTTTTACTTGCCGATTTCGAGGGTTTTGCTCATCATCGTTTTAGCGGCAGTGATAGCCGTCGCGTTCGCCTCGTAGGCACGTTGCGCAGTTATCATGTCTACCATTTCGGTTACGATATTGACATTTGGTTTTTCAACATAGCCCTCTGCGTTGGCGTCGGGGTGTCCGGGGTCGTAAACCATTGGTCCTTGCGTGTCATCTTCCATAATCGAAACGGCGCGAACGCCCTCGCCGGTTTGCCTGCTCAAGCCGACTGCTTGCATTAAAGCTTTCTCAAAACTTTTCGGCTCTCTTGTACGCGGTTCAAAGACGACAAAGCGACGTTTATAAGCTCCGCCGGTTTCTGTGCGCGTTGTATTCGAGTTGGCGATATTATTTGATATAACGTCCATGCGCAATCGTTCGGCAGTCAAGCCCGACGCTGAAGCATCAATTCCTAAAAACATTCCCATAAAAATTTCTCCTAATCACTAATTTCTAACCACTAACCACTAACCACTATCATTGTCCGCCGCTGGTTATGGCGTTTTTAAGTTTCGAGACGTGCCCGCTAAGCTCGGTAACAAGCGCGTTGTAATAGAGCTGAGTTTTCGACAGCTCCGCCATTTCGATATCAATATCAACGTTGTTATCGTCCACGCGCATAATTGTCGTATTGTCTTGAGTAATTGTCGGCTCGGCGTGATATTTCAACGGGGCGGGCGGCAAATGTCTATCATGAGTTCTAACCATTTTCAATTTCCCGTCGGGTTCCTCACCGTAAATTTCTCGCGCCAATAAGTCTTCAAACTCCACGACTGATTTGCGATAATTCGGCGTGTTTACGTTTGCAATATTGTTGGCGATGACTTCCTGCCGCATATTTGCCGCCACCATTGCTCGCGGCAGATAATTAAAATTCGTCGAATTAAAAAGTTGTTCAAGCACGCCCTTTTCACTCACCTTTCTAAAGTTCACCTTGCTCAATAAAATTCCCGAAAAAATTCAACTTTGATTTTACACCAAAAAATTTTTTTCTTCAACCTTGCGAATAAAAATTATTAATGTTAATTTCAACGCAAGTTATGATCCCCCTGCAACTTGCCAAAAAATTTTTCAGCTGATATATTTTGTTTAGGGACTAGGAACTAGGAACTAGGGAGTAGATATTGTGAATCGTAGAAATTTTATTAGAAACTTTTTAATCGGCGGAGCGGGATTGGCGGCTTTGGGCGGCGGCGGAATTTTTTATTACGTGAATCGCCCAGAGTTTGGAAGGTTGCCAACGGGTTCGCGCATGGAAAAAATTTTAGCCTCGCCACATTACTTTAAAGACCGCTTTGAATGTTTAACGCCCGTTAAAGTCATGAACGAAGACCTTGCCGAAAAAGAAAATCGAATCGTCGCGACGTGGAAATTTTTATTCGGCGACAAAACTGGACTCGTACCGCCCGTGCCCGTTCCGACTGCCAAAACGTATTTACATTCTCTAGGCGACGACGATTGCGCAATTTGGATGGGGCATTCGACGATTTACTTGCAACTTGCCGGACGAAAAATTTTGATTGACCCGGTGTTCTCGTCATATGCCTCGCCGATTTTTTTCGTCAATCGCGCTTTTGAGGGCAGTAATATTTATTTGGCGGAAGATTTCCCCGCGCTTGATATTTTAGCGATAACTCACGATCATTGGGATCATTTAGATTATCCGTCGATTATCGCGCTTAAGCCGAAAATTAAAACTGTGCTGTGTCCTTTGGGCGTCGGCGAATATTTTGAGCAATGGGGCTTCGACGCTGATAAAATTATCGAGGAAGATTGGGACTCCGTGATTGACTTTGGACACGGCTTGGAGGCGCACATTTTGCCGAGCCAACATTTTTCCGGACGTCTCTTAACGCAAAATCCTACCGAGTGGTGCGCGTTTGCATTTACCACACCTGCGCGGAAAATTTTTTGTTCGGGCGACGGCGGCTACGGTTCGCACTTCAAGGACATTGGGAAAAAATTTGGCGGCTTCGATTTGGCATTTATGGAGAATGGGCAGTATAATCTGGCGTGGCACGCGATACACCTTTTGCCCGAAGAGACCGCGCAGGCGTCGGAAGATGTTCGCGCCAAAAAAGTTATACCGATTCACGCGGGGAAATTTGCGCTTGCCCGCCACGAGTGGAACGCGCCGTATAAAGATTTGCTTGCTGAGAGTGCTGGCAGAAATTACGAGCTGTTGACGCCGCGTATTGGTGAGCTGATAAATTTTAGGGAGCAAAGTTTTGAGCAATGGTTTAACATTTAGGAGGTCTTACTGTGAAAAATTTAATTGCTATTAACGGAAGTCCGAGAAAAAATTGGAATACCGCCGAACTTCTCAAGCACGCTATGAAGGGCGCGGAAGAGGCTGGTGCGTCAACGGAATTGGTTAATCTTTACTCGCTGAATTTTAAGGGTTGTACGAGCTGTTTTGCTTGCAAATTAAAAAGTCGTCCGCACGGCTCCTGCGCCATGAAAGACGACCTCTCGCCCGTGTTGGAAAAAGTTAAAGCCGCCGACGCTGTAATTTTCGGTTCGCCGATTTACTTTATGAATCTTTCGGCGGGCATGATTGCTTTTATTGAACGGCTGTTTTTCTCTAATTACATTTACAGCGACGAAATTCCGACCGTTTTTCCGAAAAAATTGCCCAGCGCGTTTATTTATACCATGAACATGACGGAAAGGCATTTTGAATTTTTTAACATGAAAGAACGTCTTGGCATGTACGAAACTTTTACGACGAGAATTTTACGAGTTGTACCAAAAGTTCTCCGCGCTTATGATACCGTTCAATTCAAAGATTATTCGCGCTATGAAAGTTCAATCTTCAATCCCGAAGAAAAATTTGCTTACCGCGAAAAACATTTTGCTGACGACTGCGCGGCGGCTTACGAGATTGGGCGCGATTTGATTTTGAAATGATTTACGCGCTGTTAATTGTGGCGGGCGTCGCTTTGGCTCTGCTGTATAAATTTTCGCCGACGCGCAAGGGTTTTATGATAATTTGCACGCTGTTAATCGTCGTGTTCAGCGCGAGTGCTTTTATTCACGGGCGGCAAATTCAGCAGGAAAAAATTACGCGGGAGCAACTTGAGGACTTGCTGGAACGACAAAAAATTTTCGGCGATTGGTATGCCGCTTATCAAAAAGATATTGAAAGCCTCGACAGAAATTGGCAACTTTATCACAACATTTTGGACGGGCTAAAGACGACGGAGCCGCAAAACTTTAACGCGGAGGCAATTTATCTGCGGTTTAAGGAATTGGAGCGCGAATCCATTGACGAGCAACTTAAAATTCATCAGCTCAATCCGCCGTCGACACTTGATATAGAAAATCGCGAATTAGTTGCCGTCGTCATAAAAAAAACTCAACATTACGTCGACGCACAGACCCGAACGATAACTTTATCGGCTCAAGCTGCAACGCCGCCTATTGATTTGGAAGTTTTGCGGCTCCGACTTCAAGATATAATGATTCGCGAATCGCCCGAAGGTTTATTTACCGCGCAGGAAATTTCAGCAATACGCGCCGCGCTCAACGATTGATTTAGTGATTAGTGATTAGTGGTTGGTGATTAGGAAAAACTCTAGCCACTAACCACTAGCCACTAATCACTAAACAGGAGGTGTTTCTTTGCAGATTATAAAAAAAATTACCGGCTTAACTAAAAAATATCCGCGTCCTGTTGTTGCGCTGGGCATGTTCGACGGCGTTCACTTGGGGCACGCAAGCGTTATCAATCACGCCATTGACATTGCCAAAAAAATTGACGGCACCGCGCTTGTCTTTACATTCTCTAATCACCCGTTGACGATTATCGCTCCAGATGATGCGCCGCTTATGATTGGCAGTAAAAATCTGCGCCGCGAAATTTTTGCCGATTTGGGCGTTGATGTGCTGATTGAAATTCCTTTTACCAAAGATTTTAGCAAGAAGTCGCCTGAAGAATTTTTGGAACTCTTACAAGAAAAAATCGCGCCCGCTTACGTCGTCACAGGTCCAAATTATACTTTTGGACGCTTCGGACGCGGCAACGGACGTTTGCTCTTGCGCGAGGCTGAAAATTACGGCTTTAAGGCGGAAGTCTGTCAAACTTTTACTGTCGAAAGAAAAATCGTCAGCAGTACGCGAATTCGCGCTTTGATTGCGGCGGGCGATTTAATTTCCGCTAATCAACTTTTGGGCAGAAATTTCACTTACGCCGGCGAAGTCGTCAACGGCGATAAACGCGGGCGCAAAATCGGATTTCCCACCGCCAATCTTGAAATTGCCGACCATAGAGCTATGCTTCCAAATGGCGCGTATATTGTGCGCGTCAAAGTTCGTGGGAAATTTTTCAACGGCATTGCCAACATTGGCAACAATCCCACGTTTAAAGTTGCAAGGCGGCGTTTGGAAGTTTTTATCGACAACTTCAGCGAAAATATTTACGGCGAGGAAATTTTTGTAAGTTTCGTCAGCAAGTTGCGCGATGAAAAAATTTTTGCGTCCGTTGAAGAATTAAAAGCCCAGCTAAACGAAGACTTGAGGATTATGAAAAATGCCACAGTTAATTAAAATTCATGGACTTGGTTCGAGCGGCGAGGGCGTCGGCAAAATTGACGGTCTCGCTGTTTTTATTGAAGGCGCATTGCCCGACGAGGAAGTTTTAGCGGAGATTGAAACGCGCAAAAAAAATTACGCCGTCGGTCGTCTAGTCGAGGTCGTAAAAAAATCTTCGGAGCGCGTCGAGCCTTTTTGTCCGCTGTATAAAGATTGCGGCGGCTGTCAGCTTCAACATTTGAGTTATTCCGCGCAGTTAAAATGGAAACGTCAACAAGTCGTCGACGCCATCGAACGAATCGGCAAAATCGGCGGCGTTGAAATTTTTGATACGCTCGGCATGGAAAATCCTCTGCGCTATCGTAATAAAATGCAATTCCCAGTTGGAAAAAATTTGCAAATCGGTTGCTACGCTCGCGGCAGTCATAAAATTATTGATACGCAATCTTGCATGATTCAAAATGAACTCAACGATAAAATTCTT